>CAJFLB010000034.1 GCA_904387305.1 uncultured Clostridia bacterium | reverse complement strand
CCTGCTGCTTGGTTATAAATTAGTATTCCTAATGAAATAATTAAGATTGCAAGTAATATAGCACCTGCGATAATTAATGCTTTTGATGCATTCTCCATAATAAATTCCTCCTTTTTCATTTAAATATAATATTTTTTATTTTTTTTACTAAATTTCTTTAGTAACATTAATAACAATAATCCTTTAACTAGCTACCTGCTCAAAATACATATAGCTAACTCTTCCTGTTTTACTATGATGATCGATTTTTGTACATTTAAATCTGATTTGATTATAATATTGCATAAATGTATCTGTTCCACTATTGTAGATTTCTTCCATAGAATGTACTTCATTATCATCTGTAAACAAGATGTCAATTCTAATAGAATCTGTTTCATTATCTGTATATAATCCAGAATCTTCTTTTTGTATATTGTTTTTTGTATTATCATCTACAGCTTTATTAATTAAAGTAGCTAAATCTGTACCAAATATTTCTTTTCCATTATAACTTTCATATTGCGCATTTTTTACTTGTGCCTCATTATAGGTTGCCTTATAATTTAAATACATGTATGCCACTGTAGCAACAATGATTAATACAATTACTAAAAATATAATTATCTTTTTCATGTTTCACCTTTACATTTATGTTATTTTTTTACATATAACTTTATATACTCTTTTTGTCACATCACTTATTTGAACTTGTACATCATATTTGGGTAAGCCATCTGCATTTACTAGACTTAATTCATTTGAAATTAAATCATTAAAATGTGCCTCCATTTGATTTTTCCTTTGTTCTGCAGTTTGAGTTTCATTATAGCCTAATTCTATTGAAACATTGTTACAAAGCACAGATATATACCTATCATTTCCTGTAACATCTGCCGCAGCTCGATGTGCAAATTCATAGTTCTGGTTGTTTTGTGTTGCTAATTTTGCCATAGAAACCACATCATGAATTGTCACATTATCCTTTCCCATATAGGAAGTAAATTGACTATTAAATTGTGTTGTTTGATTTTCTTCAATATTATCATGTATCTGGCTAGAAGTTCCTCCAAAACTTGCAAATAACAATACTCCCAATGAAAGAACCATAATTCCCAACAAAACCCCTCCAGCCATTAATAAAGCTTTTGATGCATTCTCCATATTAAACTCCTATTCCAGTACATTCAAATTCCATTTTGAGAATTCTTCCTGTATTCTTATCATATTCCGGTTCCCCTTTGCAATCAAAATATGCTCTTTTAAATTGTATATATTCGTAATATTTTAAAGCATCTTCATAAATCACACTAATTCCACCATAGCTACTAGCTGAATTTGGTAAAATTTTCTCTTCATCAAATGTCTCGTTTTTTTCAGTTGTCGTTCCACTACTATCCACTATAGATTTAATATTAGAAATTTCAGAAGAAAGTTGATTACAATATTTTTGTTGATATTTGTTTTCAATCGTTCGTATTGGTCCACTTGAAACTTCACTACTAACTGAGCCTAAACCATTAACAGTAGTTAAATTAGGTTGTCCAACAATTAAATAAATATTATCTTGTGTATATTGACTTTCCGTGATGATTCTATTTGTACCATCAAAAGCTAGTTCATCATTATACCCATTCATCTTAATCGTTATTTGCATTTCTGTAAAACCTTCTGAATTTACATATCTAATATTGTAATCTGATACTCTATTCATTAGTGATATCATATCACTTCCTCTTATGTTACTTCTATCATAAGTAACAAATTGATTATTAAACTCAGCTATCTGTGCACTTAAGTTTGATTGATAAGATGATTCTTGATAACTTGTTAAATTACTCATCATTAGAATAAAGGCAGAAATTATAACAATTGCAATTAACACACTTGCTGCCATAATCAATGCTTTTGCCGCATTTTCCATAATATTATAACTCCTCCTTTATCTACATTTTTAAGTTTGTGACATCATTGTGCTGAATGAACTTGACATACTTGTTAATCCTATAAATACTAATGGTACAATTAAGTATCCAACAAACATACATACCATTGGCGCAAATCCAATCGCTTTTCCTATCATACCTTTTCTTTTAATTAATCTATCATTTGATTCTTTTCTTTTTTCTTGATAATAGTCTCTTTCTGATTCTAATTCATCAAATGCATCTTTAATTGGTATCTTTTCTACTGCTGCTTGCATACTTTCTACAATTCTGACAAGTGGCATATAACTAATTTCTTCTTTCATTTCCTCTAAAGCTTCCCATGCACCTGCTTCATAATTGTTGAGACATTTTCCAATTGGTTCTTTGAAAATATTGGCATATCTCTCTAACCATTCCAAAATCATCTCAACATTAACCCTTTCAATTCTCATAAGCATTAAGATAATTGTTTGGAATTGCATTACTTCATCTTCCATCTCAATTTGTCTCATTTTTGCTTGGAACAATAACATCCATGTCGGTGCCATATATCCAACTATTGCAAATACGAAAGACAATAAAACTTCAAACCATTTCAAATATTCACTATTTACAATTTGAATTTTATCAAAAATTCTTTCAGCCGCCTGTGTAATTCCACTGTCATCGTACTCTTCATAAAAATCTGTTCTTTCCACAACAATTTGTACTTGTTGTAAAGTTACATCCATATCGCCTCTAAACTGATCAATGACTTCATTATCATGCTCTGTTAATTCCATTGCTGTGGCTCTATCTTCTTCCGTCATTTCTCCGAGAATATCATATGTCGTCGTCGGCTCTGTATATACATAATCAATTGCTAGTTGATGTAAATATATAAATACAATCAATGATGCAATACAAGTTACAATAGCAAGGCATATTCTATTAATATACAGCCATTCTATTCTTAAATGTGATGCTGCATCCTTTAATAATTGTTGTACTTTTCTATATTCTTTGGTTCCATCTTTTGGGATAAACATATCCACAATCTTTTTTATAACTTTATTTTTATACAATTTTGCTTGCCATGGATTTTCTGTGTTTTTCGTATTCATTCCTGTTGAACCATTATCTTTTAATCTTCTAACTAATACATAAGATATAATGGTTAAAACTAATATTAAGATTTGAACAACCATTCCTGGTTTTCCATTGTACCAACTTTCTGTAAATGAGAAATTACTAATTGACCAACTTTTTAATGGTTCTAGCAATAAGATTGGTGCAATAGATATTAAAGATAAACTTTGGAATACATAATTTAATTTATCTCTTTTTAATATTTCTAGTTGCATCTCTTTTGTTATATTATTGATATTCCTCAAATATAAAGATGCACCATTAACTTTTCTATCACCAAATTCTTTTGTTAAATAAGATATACCTGCAAATTCTTTTAGAAATACATTTGGTGCAATATCGTAATATTTTTCTAGTTCCATTTCTGGATCATCTGCAATTAAAGTTTCATAAATTTTTTCACCTTGCCTTGATATATCTCTTTCATCATCTTGTGATATTTGATATATTGCTTCTTCTACCATGTTAAATTCATGATAAGCATGTCTAATTTCGGAGAAAAAGTCTAATTGCTCTTTTAATAGGTTAGTATCTTTTTTATCAATTGAGCCATCAATTAATGTATCTATCATAAACAATTCAAATATTAATAAAGTAAACATGATTAAATAACTACTATGTGTTATGATAATGGTCAATATGGCTACCGGAATTACTATTGCAAGTGCCCTTGTTAATATTTTTGCTGAATCTTTTCTAGTGTTGTATTCATCATCTATATTAATGATTTCTAATCTTCTTCTTAGTTTTAATATGTATCGTTTTAAAAATGGGATTCGTGCATACTTAACATATAGTTTTTGATATACAATTTCCATTGAGAAACTTTTCTCTTTTGTCCCTTGTTGTAATTTCTTGATTTGCTTATATTCTGATTTTTGCATTTTCTTAGATAATACATAATAAGCTAATATAATTACTACTAATACAGCTACTGATCCACCCATTATGTAAAATACAATTTGATTAGACACTTAAAATAGCACCTCCTTTTCTTCTATATTTCACTTTTTCTAGGTCTTCCTCTTCTTTCTACATCTGAACCTGCTAGTACAGTTTCTTTATTCTTTATTCCCCAATTTCTTTCAATAAATTTGTCAAATCCTTCTATATCAGATTCATCCATATTATTTCTCATTTCTTTGATATTATGGTCTGTAATCGGATTTGTCATTACATATTCTCCATCAACATTTTCTAATACATTTCTATAAACATATAACTTTTTATCTGTTGATTTTGTAAAATAATGTGTTGCATTATCAAAAAATTTGTCAAATTTTCCTTCTAATGTTTTCTCATTTCTATGGTCAAATGTATATTCGTTTTTATCTTCTACTGGTATACATTCTGTTACTCTTTCAATATATCTTCTTCCTCTAAAGTCTTTTACTAAGTGAATGTCAAAGTTTAATACTTGAACAACTTGCTCTTCTGCTGTTTTCTCATCCTTGAATACACCTGCTCTTAACATTGAGTTTCTTAGTGCTGTTACTAAGTCTGGGAAAGTCTTAGCATGGTGTGTAAATAATGTAAATTTTGATGCAACCTGTGCTGATTGAATCATCCAAGATGCTACGGGGTCAGTTGCAACCTCACCGATGATATTAACAGAACCATCAGTTTTTTTCTGAACGTCCAAACAGTCTTGTCCAGAAATTGTTTCTGTTTCCCTCATTGATAAGATATTTCTGGTTGGATAAATTTTTCTTAAGTGTAACTCAAATGCTGTCTCTGTAATACGAAGGTTCATTGTTTCATATATATTTTCAATCATAGCCATAAGCATTGTTGTCTTTCCGGCAACCTTGCTCACCAGTTAGTGATATAATTCTAGCACCTTTTACTAAATATTTTAATAAGTCGATAGCTTCTTCTTTTCCTGGTCCATGAACAATTTGCTCTAGTGCTGCCCTTTGAACATCGAATTTTCTTACGAAAAATGCCCATGTTTCAGACATTGATGGTCTTACAACAACAACACGTGAACCATCTTTCATTTCGTTGATTTTATAACCATTTGTATCAGACAATTGTCCTGGATTATTATATTTATAAATATTTTGACACACTCTTTTTAATTCTGCTTCTGTACCAAATGATAAAAATGCTAAACGGATAGACTTACCTCTAAACATAATCCAAATACTGTCACAAGCTCTTGGTACTTTATGTTCTGCAATTTGACTTAAATAATCTCCATCTGTTTGTGCTACTTGGCTCAAGAAGCTCTCTGGTAATCCTGATACACCACCAGAAACACCATCTATGTTCATATCTCTAATTTCGTCGATACTACTATATCCCTTATAATGTTGATAAATTCTTTGTACAACAACAGCTAATTTATCAGCAAAAGATAATGTAATATTTTCTTTTTCGTATATATCATTTATCTCTTGTTCTGTAATAACATATGATGGTTTTGCTTCTCCTTCTACATATTTTAATACATCAAGATTGTATTTTTTGATTAATTCAGATAATGCTTCATAACCAAATTCTTTTTTATATACATAGATTAATATATCAAATTTATCTTGTGCTGTTAATAAAGATGGTATATCAAATGGAATCGCTTTTGATATATTGGTTTCATCTACACCATATTCTTGTGCTAATAAGTCATATATTAATTCTTTAACATACTTTTTATCATTAACATCACCATATGTACAACCTTTTAGAGCCTTTTTCAATTCGTATTTTTTATTTTTTCTTCTTTTTAATTCTTCTTCAGAAAGACCTATATCATATAAATTGACTTTTGTTATTTCATCTAATCTTTTTTTGATAAAAGCTTTCATGACATCTAATGTATATGTTTTATCATCTATATTAAGTTTGTTTTCTACTTCTTCTGTCCTTTTTTTCTTTAAAACATAGTAGACTCCAAATATAGCAATTCCTAAAACCACTAAAATTAGTACAATATTTGTTATTGTCATTATAAGGTCTCCTTTCTTTTATATTTTCATTTGCAAATCTTGTAAACGGTATACTATATTTTCAGATGCTCTTTTTATTTCTTGTATAAAAAATGCATTTCTGTCTTCTGGATCCAAATTTTTTCTAAATCTCAAAAATAAATCTGGTACACCTGCTTCTTCTGTTGCTTCAAAAAATAGTGTATTATATGGTATTGTTAATACTTGATTTTTTTCTCCTAAATATCTTGATATATTTTTAGAATTATATTTAGAAAACTTATCATATCTTCCTATTAATATTAATGCCTTTTTAGAAGCCAAGAATTGGTTCTTTTCTTTCAATTCTCTAAACTTATCAATGCTTTTTAATCTTTGCGACATATTAATAACAATAACATCTGAGTCATGTATAATTGTTTTTCTTGTTTCTTCATCTACATTTTCATCTAAGTCTACAAATACCAAATCATAATATTGATTAGATGCTTTTATAATACTAGGATACATTGTTTCTATAATTGTTCCATCAGTTGGTGGATTTTCACTACCAAGTAATATTTCGAATCTATCTTTGAATACAACTTTTGTATAATTAGTAATAATATTTGGTGATATTTTATTACTCCTAATAATTCTTGCTAATCCTTCTACTCCTGTTTCTACTTCTATTGCCGCATTTGGCCCAAAAATCCCAAGATTTCTCTTTTTCTTTTTTTCTTCCCAGAAACATCTTTTTAAAGGATCATCTCTATTAGTTGTTGAAACGACTAGTATTCTATAGTTATGTTCTATTGCCATATATGTAGCAATTGCCGCAATTGACATTGTTTTTCCTGTTTGCTCTACACTACTGTTATAAAATGTTACAATTGACATACTTATACTCCTCTTTCTATGATTTTAACAGCCCTTCTTATCTGGTTCTCACTTATATCATTCAAAATTTCACTTACAATATAAACCAAACTATCTTTATATTGTGTACTCAATTTTTTAAATTTAATTTTTGCTACTCTTTGATTTTCTGCTAATACTGACCAATCTCCATTTTCAATTGGAAAATATATTCTATATTCATTCCACATTACTTTATATCCTAATGACAAAAAATCTAAATAGTCATTATCTTCTTTTAAAATTTCTCTTGTAAATAGTATTTTAGTTAAGTTCATTGGTTCTTTTAGGTTACTCAATATTTCTAATCCTCTTTTTAAAGAATACAAATCAAAAGCTGTAACAAAATAATTTTTAGAGGCTTTCATTAAATCAAATTCTTCAATTGCTACAGAATCATCTACATCAATTAGCATGATGTCATATGGTAATTCTTCATTTTCTGTAATTCCCAAATAACCTTTTATTTCTGTCTCATTTTTAAAGCCAATAGCTACTTCTATATCTTCAAAATCCGTAATATACGTAACTGTAGGATTTATAACTGGTACAACATATTTGGCTTTTTGTGTTAATGTTGAATCTACTACAATTACTTTTTTATGCATTGTTGTTAAAATTTTTGCAATATTTAGTATCAAGTCTGTTTTGTCATACATCCCTATAAATCCTACTTTTTTCATATTGATTTCCTTTCTATTAATTTGTACTTGAACTTGCTGCTGCTGCTTCTGCTGATAATCCTTCTAGGTATTCTTGTCTTGTTGTTATAGAATTTGTAATGCTTTCTTCCATATTTGTTTCTAAATTAGTTTGTGCTTGTTCTCTTTCTTCATCAGTCGTACCAATTGCCGCATCAATAACATCATTTCTTTGAGCTGGTTGTGTTGCAACCCCTGATGAATCTGTTGCATTATATCTTCTCCATAGTGCACTTCTTGCTTCTTCTAATATGTTTGGATTTCCATTAATTAACTGCATTACTTCATAATTTACTGGATATGTTGGTATTGAAGCTGCTTGTAATCCTGGGTCTGTATATTTATTTACATATAACTTAGCTCCATTAATTTTAAATGCATCTACAATTGCATTGCTTATCATATTAATTTCATCTTCTGTTAGTTCCATTGATATCGTATCTGTTGAATCTACTCCAGAAATCGTTGGGATTTCTACTTGCTTTTTAGCCACAACAACATAGTTTGTTCCACTAGGTAATAGTAAACGAACATCCACATAATCACCTGTAGCTAAATCAGTAGGTAATATAAGCATATTATATTCTTCTTTTCTAGTAGTATCTTGTATTGCATCTCCTGTGCTAACTAAATCTGTTGTAATTACAGTATTAGCTTGCATATCCACTTTTGCTATTAATGGTGCTTCATTTAATGTTATATTTTCTCTATTGCCGTCTCTTTCTATATAATATCTGTCATTTTCCTCATCATAATTTAGTTCATACTCTGTATCATCAATTGTTATATATAAATGAGCCTCATTATCTTCATATTTAGTTATAACTGAATTTCCTGATTCATCTTCTAAAAAATAATTTTGAAAATTTGTCAAATCACTTGTAGCATTTGCTGGAACCATATTTCTGTTTACTTCTTGTTGAATAAGCATATCTGTTGTTATCACTTGTCCTGATGTAACATTTTGACTTAAAGTATATACTTTAACCATTGCCGCTATTTCTTCTTGTTCCTCTTTCTTCATATTCGTTAGTTGTAGTATTAGAAATGCAATGATTGCTCCTGTGATAATTAACATTAATAACATTCCTAATAAAAATGAATTTCTTGCTTTTCTTTGCATTGGATTTGTTGCCATTACAAATTCCTCCCTTTATATTTATTTTTTATGTTTTTTTACAAATTTCTATCTATTTTATTGTAACGCATTCATTTTCTAAAATCAATCAAATCAACTCTTGTCATTAAAAATTAACACGTTTGTAATATTTCTGTAACATTATAATGCATATTTTTCTAAAGCAATCGCCACACCATCATCATCATTGGTTTCTGTTATATCTTTGGCCACTTTTAATATTTCTATTGTACTTCCTTTCATCGCTATTCCCATTCCCGCATTTTCTATCATTTTCTTATCATTTATATTGTCTCCTATGGTCATAACTTCTTCTTTTTGTAATCCTATTCTTTCTATTAAAAATTCTATTGCTTTCCATTTATCTACATCATTTGCTGTAATTTCTGTATAAAAGTATTCTACTGGTATTTCTTCTGTTCCTTGTTTAATTATCTTTCTAGACATATGTGCAATATCTAGAACTTCTATACTATTTATTTCTTTTACTTTTTTAATAATTGAATGGAATATAGTATCATTTTGATCACATATTGTTATTTTTAAAAATTTGTCATCTTTCATATTTTCCACATATTCATACATATTTTCGACAATACTAATATTGGTTTGTTTGTTTTCTTCTTTTTTTAAATTTTCTTTATAATAATATAAAACATTAAATTTTAAGTTTGTAGTCAAAATTACTTTATCTGTATATACGTTATATGCTATACTATTTTCTTCGCATATCTTAATAATTTCTAATATTTTTTCTTTTTTTATATAATTTTCATATATTATTTCATCTCTCTGAATATCATACACTAATGCCCCATTGCCAGCTATAAAATATCCTTTTATTCCTAACTCCTTTGCAATTGTTTTTATCGAATCTATTGGTCTTCCTGAAGCTAATACAATTTCTACACCTTTTACTAAACATTTTCTAACTACTTCTTTTGTTCTTTCACTAATCTCACCATAATGATTTAGCATTGTACCATCTAAATCTATCGCTACTAGTTTATACATTTTTTCCTCCTTTGTTTTACAATTTATTATATATTTATTTATTTTTCGATGTCAATAGTTATTTTTGATTTGAAAAAATTTCCTGTTTATTTTTTGTAATATTGTAAATCCTAGTATTAGAAAAAGCAATCGTTTTTTCTAATAAAGTATATATACTGGAGGTGAATAAACAATGGCAAATAACAGTAATAAAAAATTAGTTCCAGAAGCAATGAGCGCTTTAGATAAATTCAAATATGAAGTAGCTAGCGAAGTTGGTGTTAATTTAAAAGACGGATATAATGGTGATATCTCAGCTAAAGATGCTGGTAAAATAGGTGGTAACATGGTTAGAAAAATGATTCAACAAGCTGAACAACAAATGAAATAGTTGTTTTACACCTTTAATATACGAATAGTATATTAGCTTCAAGGCAGAAAGTTAAATTTTGTTTTTATATATTTTATTTAAAAATACATAAAGGCAGGATTTGATTTCCTGCCTTTTTTGTTGACACATGCTTTTATACGCTTTTATTATTGTATAGAAAAAATCGTTTTTCTTATAAGTCAACTAACACATATAATACATCATCTATATTTTTAAACTGTAATTCTTTATCACTTGGATTTTCAAAATATGTTCTTTCTAATTCCTCTGTAAAGTCTTGCACACTTATCAAGGTCCTTCCAGTATAATACTCATGCAAAATTACAGAATATAAGCCTTTCAAATATATTGATTGCTCAAATACCAATTTTCCATACTCTATATTTTTTTTGTCATTTACCGCATATCTTATCCCTATTTTATGTATTTCAATTCCTTTTTTTTCTAAGTTTACAATTTCATTTTCAATTTTTTCTGAAAACGCTTTATCAATCAGATTTCCCACCTTGTATTCATATGTACTATGTATAATAGAACTCACTGTTGTTATAAAATATATCGCTATTATCACCACAATTATTTTTTGATATACATTCATTTTTTTCTCTTCAAAATTTGTACAATATATGTAAATTAGCATTGCACTAATGACTTGTCCTAATACCAAGCATACTCTTGCAACTTCCAAAAGAAGTTGAATAGGAATCATCACTAATAATGCTCCTACAAATGACATAAATATGATTAACACATTTATAGAAAATTGTATTTTCTTTTCTCTTATTCCTATAACAATAGATATACATATAATTAAAAGACATATGCCTATCCATGCATATGATGGAAACATATAAAATGAGTAGAAAATAATTTTGTCCATATCCTTTAAATTTCCTTGTATACATTCTTTTGGATCAACACCTGTAATTCTATCTGTCATCTCCATTTGTGTTATAATTGGTACAAGATTTACAATAGCAACACTTAACAATCCAGCTACAAAAATTGAAATAGCACATGGCATAATTCTTTTAAAATATTCTTTATTGATTTTTTTATTTTCCAGTAATGTGATAAGAATTGCTGTAGCTATATATACCGGTATCGTTCCTTGATAACATATAACTCCTAATATTGTTAGCAAAAACCCCATCTTATTCTTTTTCTCTATAATAATCTTTTTTATTGCTATGATAAATAATAATATACTGGTTGCAATAACAAAACTATCTATAAATTTTAGCACATCTACAATCAGAAAATTAAAAATATATGTATAACTAAGCATAAAAGCAATTATTCTACTTTTTATATTTTCTAATCTCTTGTATCTTTCAATCAAATGATAAATTTGTATAACACATACAGATAAAATCATAATGGCAATCATTATATTTATGATATATACTATTATCATTTCTGGATTAATTAATCCTATTAATACAAAAATCAAAGCAGAAAATAATCTGCCATCTCGTATATAGGCATCTTTTGTTGCATAATCTATATATCCTTGTGACTCTATTCTGTATGCATCAATAGAATAATATCCTGTAACAAAAAAGCACAAAATAATTACTGATAAAATTGCCGAAACTATAAATAGAATTACATTTTTCTTTTGCTTCATTTTTAGTACCTCATAATAAAATTAATTTATTCCTAAATATATAGCTAACCTATTGGTAGGTTAGCTATATATTTACTATTATGCTTCTGGTTCTACTAAACCATAATTTTTTCCATCTTTCAATTTATGTACAACATTTACTTTTCCTGTTTCTACATTGATAAATGCTAAGAAGTTATGTGTTGGTTTTTCTTGTAATTTTAATATAGCATCTTCTGGTAGCATTGGTTTTATTTCATAATATGATGTTTTTATAATTTCATCTGTTACATCTGAAGTTTTATTATCTGATAAGTCCATTGTTTTTATACTACCTTCTCTTAACATTTTTTCTTTTTTTGTTTTTACTTTTCTGATTTGTCCTTCTAGTATATCTATATCTTTATCAATAGATGCATACATATCTTTATCTTCTGTTACTGCTCTATATTTTTCTCCTCCTGCTAATACACATATTTCTGCTATTTGTTCATTTTTTTCTGTTCTTAAAGTAACATCTGCTTCTGCATCTTCAAAATATTTATCAATTCTGTCTAATTTTTTTTCAACATAATCGTTTATTGCTTCTGTTATCTTTAGTTCCTTTCCTATTATTTTTATTTTCATAAAAATCGCTCCCTTCTCTCTCAAGTTTTTATTTATAATACATGCTTATTATATATGTTATTTTTCTTTTTTTCAACCTATTTTTCAAACTTTCTTCAACTCTTAATTTAAAAGGACAGCAAAATACATATATTATATTTTTTGCTATCCTATCACGTTATGAGTTACTAAATCTTTATTAAAAAATTTCTTCTATTTTATATTCTCTTTCCATTTTCTCATTAAAATATATTCTTGTAATTAATTTAAATTCTTCTAATGCTTCATTTTTTAAATCAAACGAAAATATTTTTTTAGCAGGTGCAGCTATCGTATATTTAATTGCATTCTTCGCACTTTCTGACATATATAAAGAAGATTTATCTTGTCTACTGCATGGCTCACATTTAAATCCATTGTCTCGTATACTAAAATATTGTAAATTCTCTTTTTCTCTACAACTCACACAAGCCATTACTCTAGGCATAAATCCTAATATAGATAACAACCTTAGTTTAAAAATGCTAACAATGAATTCCTTATCCTTTTGAGTTTCTGATAACATATATAATGTATTTAAATATAATTGAAGAATATTATAACAGTTCTCATTTTCGTCTGTTACATCTTGTACGATTTTATTAATATGTATTGCATATTTTAACTTATCTAAATCTGTTCGTATTTTATAAAACATCTCTATTATTTCACATGAATTCATATGATATGTACTTGTTCCTTGATATAGCAAATATTCTCCAAAGCAAAATAGTTGTGTTCCTGCTAAAAGAGCACTTTTAGGTCTTCTAGCTCCTTTAGCAGAACAAGATATTTTTCCAAAATTTGGTGTTAAAATTGTTAGCATTTTATCATAATCGCCCATATTGTTTTCAGATAATATAATTCCCTTTACCTTTACTGTTGCCATTTTATATTCCCTCTAAACTAAATTTTATTGTACATATTGTGCATGTTCAGACCTCTACTTTTGTCAACATGCTTTTCTTATAATTCTTCTTTTCCTTCAAAATTTTCTTTTATATGTGCATTTTTTGTATCTACAATATTCTCTTGTATTTTTTCATTTCTAGTATTTAAATCATTCTTTTCTATTTTATCTTCTATATTTTCTATTTGCTTTAATTCTAAATACATATTGATATCTCCTGTATTTTTAAATGCTTCCCATGCAATCTTTTTTATCATAAGCTATCATCTCCATTTTCAGTTTTCCATTATTATCTTTTGCAATTTTTGTTTTATTATTCAACAACCTTATTTTATTAAATATTATTGCAATTTAAATTTGTTAACAATAGATGGATTGTCTATCCAATCTTCTTTTACCTTTACCCAAGTTTTCAAATTAATTTTTACCCCAAAATTTTGCTCCATATCAATTCTTGCAGCTCTTCCTATTCTTTTTAGCATTTCTCCATTTTTTCCTATTATAATTCCTTTATGAGATTCTCTCAAGCAATAAATGGTTGCCTCTATATCATAAATTTCTTCTCCATTTTTATTTTTTCTTAATTTCATCTTTTCTATTTCTACATAAATCCCATGAGGTACTTCATCTTGTAATAGTTTTAAGGCTTTTTCTCTAATTGTTTCTTCTGCTAGTTGTCTCATTGTTTGATCTGTATATTCTTCTATATCATAATATGCAGGCCCTTCTTTTAAGTTCTTTTCGATTTCTTCTAAAATAGGTTCTCTATATTTTACATTTGTTGCAGATATAGGAATCACTGCTTCAAAATGATATTCTTTACTATATATATCGATTAAATTTAATAATGTTTCCCTTTTTACTAAATCAATTTTATTAATAATTAATATTGTTTTTCGTTTTGCCTCTTTTATTTTTTCTAATATAAGTCTATCTCCTTTTCCAATTTCTTCGCTTGTTGCTTCTATTAAAAATAACAAAACATCTGCATCTGGAATACTTGCAAAAGAAGTTTCGTTCATTGTTTCATTTAATTTATGTTTTGGTTTGTGGATACCTGGGGTATCTGTAAAAATAATCTGTGAATTTGGTCTATTTACAATTCCTTTTATTGCTGTTCTAGTTGTTTGAACTTTGTTCGCAATCGCAGCTACCTTTTCTCCTACCAACAAATTCAAAAGTGTTGATTTGCCTACATTTGTTCTACCAATTAATGTTACAAATCCTGATTTAAATTCTGCCATATTTTTATCCTCTTTCTTTTTACTTATCTTTTCATATTCATATTATACACCATTTTTTTGCTAAATTTGTAGAATTTGTGAAAATTTTTTAAATTTTTTAGGGACGTGTCAAATTGAACAATTTTCATCCAAAAGGGACAGGGCTATTTATTTTTATAGTCCTGTCCCTTTTGGACGAAAATTGTTCAATTTGACACGTCCCTATTAATCCTAAGCATACGCTTGGTGACGTTTTCTAAAGTTAAGTAAATTCGTAATTTCATTATCTCCTTTAATTGCCTTTTTGGTTTTCTTAGCTCTTTCTTGTTCAAGCTCTCTTTTCTGTTTCTCAGCCATTGATTGACAAATTGCTTTCTGATATGTGAAATGTGTATCTTGTGCAATCTTATTCCAATTGTATTCATTTCTAACTTTATTTTTTGCTTTTTTCGTTATATCTGCACATAATTTATGATCATATAATAATTCTAAAATAGAATCTGCTATTGAATTTGGATTTCCACAATATGCTTTCATTCCATTTTCTCTATGCTGCACAATTTCGTTTAATCCGCCTATATCTGATACAACTATTGGGTTTTCTGATAACATAGCTTCTAATGCTACGATTCCGAACGGTTCATATGTACTTGGAAATACTGCTATATCTGCTGCCTTATACATTTTTTGTACATCTTTACCATGCATATATCCTGCAAAATATACTTTATTAGAAATTCCCATATTATTTACTTGTGCTTGTAATTCATCTAACATTCCACCTTTTCCGCAAATAACTAATTTTGAATCATGGTATCCATTTAAGATTTTAGGCATAGCACTAATTAAATGTTGTATTCCTTTTTCATAAACTAATCTTCCCATAAACAATATGATTTTTTCGTTATCCATTGCAAATCTTCTTCTAAAGTTGTAATCTCTTTCTACTCCATTGAATAAGTTTAAATTAACACCATTTGGTACAATATTTATTTTTTCATAAGGTAATCCAAACAATCTTTGTAATTCATTTTTCATATAATTACTATTTACAATTACCTCTGAAGCTTCATATGTTAACATCCATTCTGTATCATTAATATATCTTTGTGTTTCATCATGAATCCCACTATTTCTTCCGGCTTCTGTTGCATGTATTGTTGCAACAATTGGTATATTATATGAATTTTTTAGAGTTTTTGCTGCATATGCTACTAACCAATCATGTGCATGAATAACATCAAAATTTCCTTGTTCTGCTATAATTTCATTTGCTTTTGCAATTAAATTAAAGTTTAATTGCATAATCCAATCGATAAAATTATTTGGATTTATCATGTAATTATCTACTCTGTATACTTTTACTCCCTTATCATCTTCAAAATATGGTGCATCTCCATCTTTATATGTAACCACTGTTACATCATGCCCATCTTTTAATAAAGTTCTTGATAAATCATATACAACTCTTGCAATTCCGCCTACCACTCTTGGTGGGTATTCCCATGTTAACATCAATATTTTCATTGATATACTCCCTTTCATTTTTGATTTTCTTTTGTTTATGACAAATTAACACATTTTAATATATTTTATACAAATTTTTTTAAAATGTAAATGGTTTTTCAGAAATATTTAAAATATTTTTTGTCCTTTTGGGGACGTTTCTGTTTGGGACATTTTGAGCTGTTTGGGACATTTTGAGGGAATTTGGAGACGAACTCATTTTTCCTTCAAAATGTCCCAAACAGAAACGTCCCCAAAAGGACAAAAAGAACCAAGCATATAACTTGATTCCTTCTATATATTTTTATGATTCTACTGGATAAACACTAACTTGTTTTTTATCTTTACCTTTTCTTTCAAATTTAACTGTTCCATCTACTAATGCATATAAAGTATCATCACTACCTTTACCTACATTTGTTCCTGGATGTACTTTTGTTCCTCTTTGTCTTACTAAGATATTTCCAGCTAGAACAAATTGACCATCAGCTCTTTTTACTCCAAGACGCTTTGATTCACTCTCTCTACCGTTATGGCTACTACCTTGACCTTTTTTATGAGCCATGCTCTTTCACTCCTTTCGGTTCAGATTTTTTATCTCATTCTTTATTATTCTAAAATTTATGGTTCTAAAAATAATTATGCTTCTGCTTTTTCAGCAGCTTTTTTTGTTTCAGCTTTTGCACTTGCTGCTTTTGTTTCTGCTTTCTTAGCAGCTGTTTTTATTGATGTAATTTCTACTTTTGTATATGGTTGTCTATGTCCTTGTTTTCTTCTATAATTCTTTTTAGCTTTCATTTTGAAAACAATGATTTTTTTACCTTTACCATGAGAAACTACTTTTCCTTCTACTTTTACACCTTTCACATAAGGATTTCCGATTTGTACTTTTCCTTCTTCTGAAACTAATATAACTTTATCAAAAGTAACTTTTTTACCTTCTTCTGCATCTAGTTTTTCGAAAAATACAACATCTCCTTCTGCTACTTTGTATTGTTTTCCACAGCTTTCAATTATTGCGTACATCTAAAATGCACCTCCCTTATTTGTATACTCGCTAATCCTTAAAAAAAGGCAACTAACGCTATTGGTTAGTATTTATGTACCTTGACTAAGCGGATTACAGTTACCTATTTTACCATAAAATACTATTGGTGTCAACTATTTTCAATTTATTTTTTACTATCTATCTTTTCCCGTAAATTTACAAAGTAAATTCCAAATGTAATATATAAATATGGATATAACCTTTACACAAAGTAAAATTTGTAAGATTAAATTCTAAATAGTATAATA
>CAJFLB010000033.1 GCA_904387305.1 uncultured Clostridia bacterium | reverse complement strand
TTACAGCAACAATGAGAGAGGCTCATGTTTTTCTTGTAGAATTTCTATGAAAATTTAGCTTATACAAAATTGTGTAATGGTTTTATATTCTATATTTTTTTGTCATCTCAAATTAAAAAAGGGAAAATTGAGTCTGTCCCCAAAATCCCTTTTTTAGAATTATTCATATTTTTTACCTGTTAACATTTCATAAGCTTCAATATATCTTTGTCTTGTTGTCATAATCACATCTTCTGGAATTGGTGTATCACCTTCAGGATTATATCCACTAGATTTTATCCAATCACGAAGATATTGTTTATCAAAGCTTTTTGGGCTTGTTCCAACTTGGTAATCTTTTGCAACCCAGAATCTACTAGAATCAGGAGTTAATACTTCATCTCCAAGAACTAGTTCACCATTTTCATTAACTCCAAATTCAAATTTTGTATCAGCAATAATTACACCTTTTGTTGCAGCATATTCAGAACATTTTGTATATACTTCAATTGTTTTTTCTCTTAATTTATTTGCTAAATCTGTTCCAATTAAATTACAAACTTCTTCAAAAGAAATATTTTCATCATGTCCTTCTTGTGCTTTTGTAGTAGGTGTGAAGATTGGCTCAGGTAATTTTTGAGCTTCTTGTAATCCTTTAGGAAGTTTAATACCACATACAGTTCCATCATTTAAATAACTTTTCCATCCAGAACCGGTGATATATCCTCTTACAATACATTCTACTGGTATCATTTTTAATTTTTTAACTAACATACTTCTTCCTTCAAATTCAGGTGTTTGGAATTCTTCAGGAAAATCTTTCAAATCTGTTGAAATAACATGATTTGGTATAATATTTTTTGTATAATCAAACCAGAATTTTGAGATTTTGTTTAATATTTTTCCTTTATCAGGAATTAAATTTGGTAAGATATAATCAAATGCAGAAATCCTGTCAGACACAACAAGTAATAATTTGTCATCATCTACTTCATAAATTTCACGAACTTTACCACTACTAATTTTTTTCATTGTTTTCACATTCCTTTCAATTTTATTATTTTATCCAATCGGAAACGTTTCTGTTTGTGACATTTTGTATTTATTGTTTGAAATACTTTTATTTACATAAAAATGTCCCAAACAGAAACGTCCCTAAAAGGACATTTTATTATTTATTCATATTTTCTAAATAATTTGCATATCCCATTTCTTGAAGTTTTTCATCTTTTTTAGAAACAGCATCTTTTAAAGAATTTTTATATGCTGCTAATTTTTCTTTTATATTTTCATTTCCGACAGCTAATATAGAAGTTGCTAAAATACCAGCGTTTTTAGCACCATTGATTGCAACTGTTGCAACTGGAATTCCTGAAGGCATTTGAACAATAGAATATAAAGAATCAACGCCTCCTAATGTTTTTGTATGGATTGGAATACCAATTACTGGAACAGTAGGTAACATAGCTGCAAATACACCAGGTAAATGTGCAGCACCTCCAGCACCAGCGATAACAACTTTTACACCATTTTCTTTTAAGCTATTTGCATATTCCATAGCTTTTTCAGGTGTTCTGTGAACAGAAAGAATTTTCATTTCATAAGAAATTCCCATATCTTCTAAAAATTTAGCTGCATCTTTCATAATAGATAAATCAGAATCACTTCCCATAATAATGGCAACATCAAAATTTTTCATTTTTTCCTCCTTTAAATTTTATTTATTTATTTTATTGTATAGGAAAAATCAGCTTTTATCTTGCAACAGAGAAATGGATTTTCTATATTGCAAAAAACAGAATTACTAGTTTAAGATTTTTCATATACAACAAGGTTAAGCTACTTATATTTGTGCTAATCAACGCGAAGCGATTTTGCACATATATGCGTCGAAATCTTTGATCAAGATGTTCTTCGACTACCAAGTTGACCAATGACTTCTCTAGAAGCTTTATTGGCAGTAGAAAAAATCTTATCAATAAAATCGGAATTAATAGTGTCTGTATAGGCATATCCTTTAATAACTGAAGCAAAGAAAGCATCTCCAGCTCCTGAAGAATCAATTACTTTTGCAATTACCTTAGGCTCTTTATCAATGGTTTTTAATTCATTGTTTTCTCTAAAGATAAAGGTAGCACCTTTTTTTCCTTTTGTAATAACCAACAAATCTAAATCAAGTAAATTAAAAAACTCAAATTCATTCTGTATTTGCAAACGTTCAAATAATAAAGGTTTAACGGTTTCATTTAATTGAATTAAATTTGCTGTTTTAAAAAACATAGTTAAATATTGTTTTGTAAAATGTTCAATGAAACGAACATGTCCAATATCTAAGCAAACTTTTTTCTTTTGAAGATTTGAAATAAAATCAAAATTAACGGTTTCAAATTTATCTAACAGAACATAAATATCATTTTCTAACATATTTTCTGGTAAATCTACTGGAAGATTGTCCCTAAAAAATAAAGTACGTTTGTTAGTAATTGGTGAATACCAACTATGGATAATACTGTTATCACCTAATTCATTTTGATTTGGAATAATAATATTCATAATAGAAGTTGAAATATCATCACGACGAACAAGGTCAGTGTTTACATTACCTGTTTTTAAAGAAGAAAGGGCAATATCACCTTCTTTATCTTTACCACAAGTACCAACAGCATAACAAGCTTCACCTAGATAAGATAAGTTATATAGTGTGTTCCAGTTACTACCACCGCCATCCTGTTTGATTAATTTTAAATCTCCATTATAGATATTATCTAATATAATATCTCCATGAGATATAAATAATTTAGACATAATCCATTCCTCCCGTTGAAAATTATATTATAAAAAAGCAAAATATACAAGTATTTCTGGGATAAAACAAGAAAATATTCTAAAAATTTACATAATTTTGCAATAAAACTGTAAAAATGCTATATATGTACAAATTTCAAGATTTGTGGTATAATCGTTATAGTGTTTATTTTTAAGGATGTATAAAAGGGAGAGAATTTTATGAAAATTAAAAATATTATAAAAAAATATACAGGTAGATTGTTTGACAAAACTAGGGAATTTAAAAGAAACATTGATTTAAAAAGATTAGAAAATCACGCTAATGAAATAGACATGGCACTTACTCTATATGACAGAAAGAGTTATGACGAAACGATGATGGTAAAAGGCTTTAGAAGAACATATGGAGAAACAATTGTGAGAAAAACTCACGCAGAAGATGTTGCAAAAATTGCGAGAGAAATGGCAGAAAAATTAAGGATGAATGGGCAAATTGCAGAAATCATGGGAAAACATCATGATTTAGGTCATACTTTTTTAGGACATAGTGGAGAATGGTGGATATCTAATATTCAAGAAAATGATGGACTAGGAAATGTATATCATAATGCGGTAGGTGCAAGAGAATTGGTATATACAGAGCATATATATGACAAGATATTAGACAAAATAAAAAACTATAATCCCAAAATTAGTGAAAAGGAATTACGTCGAATCAAAAGTTCATTATGGCTTATTATTGATGGAATCTTATCTCATAATGGTGAAACAGCACAAAAGCAGTATATACCTGATTTAGAAAAGACTGAGGAAGATTTTGAATTAGATATGTTAAGATGTTACAGTAAAGAAGGATATGATAGAAAAATTCAAGCAGCAACACCTGAAGCTAGTTTAATGAGACTAGCAGACCAAATAGTCTATACACCATTTGACATGATAGATGGTCTAAGAGAAGGATTGGTTAGAGATAAAGAAGGAAAGATTGTAGATACATTAGATGATGAATATATTGAATTACTAACAGAAATAGGAATTAGTATGGCTGATATAGAGAAAGCGAATAAGAATAAAGACTTTGTTGAAATAGCAGAAAAAGTAAAAGATATTTTTGCCAAAGATACTATAGCCAATAGTACAAAGAGTGTAATAACTATGTCACCAAAAATGGCAACACTTATGAATCGATTAAGAAATTTAAACAATCAAAAAGCTGTTAATAATGTCATCTTGAAAGAAGATCAAGAAATCTACCCACAGGCTATTCGTAAGTTGAGAGATAAGTATGCTGAAATATTTATGCATGAAAATCTAGATGAAGTGATTAAACAGGAAATGCAATCAGACTATTGGAGTACACAGAAAAAAGCGCAGTTCGACGAAGCTTCTATATCTGAAGATACAGAACCATATAGTGAAAATGATGAAAAATTTATAAGATATGTACTAAAATCAGATGCAAGAGATTTAAAATTTACAGAAGATAGTGTTAAAATGGCATTAAGAGAATCTATTAGGGAAGAATTAGATATTGCAAGAGACCATGCATTAAACCAAAAACCATATAAAGATAAAGAAGAACTAGGATTAGATTATACAGACAAGAATGCAAGAATAAAAGCTTATATAGCTTATTATATTGGACAGGTAAATAAAGGAAATATGGTAGGATATAATGAACAATCTAGAGAAGTAGATATGGAAACAATTTATAGTGGATTGATTGCAGGGAATTTACTTAAACACTGTAAAGATATGAAAACAAGGGTAGCAGATGTGATGGCTGGAAAATACATTGCTTCATTAAATGATTTTGAGTTTTTACAATTACTACAAGATGAACAATTGATATCTCCTGAACAAGTGAAATCTTTAACTAGAAAATATAAAGATATTGAAAATTTGCAAGATGAAGTATATATACAAGATAACTGGAAAAGTATAGCAAAAGCTCAAGAAACGAGTACAGAAATACAAGGAGAGGTAAAATAATAGATATTTATGAATATTTTAATAACCATTAATAAAAAATATGTAAAACAAGTAAATATATTATTAAATTCTATTCAGTATTCTAATACAAAAGAAAATTTTGACATATATGTATTACATAAAGATTTTAGAAGAATCTGATTTGAAGATAATCCATAATAATTTGGATTTAAAACGATTTCAAATTCATTTAATAAAGATAACAGAAAATGAAATTCATAAATTTCCAGTATATGAAAAACGATATCCTGTAGAAATTTATTTTAGAATTTTTGCTAGCAAATATTTGCCACAAGATTTAGAAAGAATTCTTTACTTAGATGCAGATACCATTGTCATAAATCCGCTAAAAGAATTATATGAAACAGATTTTGAGGGCAACTATTATGTTGCAGCAACACATGTTAAAAAGGTATTACATAAACTAAATGAAATCCGATTAAATATAAAAGAAGATGAGCCATATATCAATACAGGTGTCCTTTTAATAAATTTAAAAGCCTTGAGAAATATTCATATAGAAAAAGAAGTAAAAGAGTTTATTAAAAAGAATGAAAAAAAATTATTATTACCAGATCAAGATATTATTGTATCTATATATGGAGACAAAATTAAATTAGTCGATAGCTTAAAATATAATTTAGGAGAAAGAACAGTAAATACATATAATATCAATCATCCACAAAATCCAATAGGTTAAGATGGATTTATAGAAATACAGTCATTATACATTATTTTGGTAGAAACAAGCCATGGAATAAGCAATATATAGGAAGACTAGACTGTTTTTATCATAAAGTAGAAAAATTGATAAGAAAAAATGCAAAAGAAAAGGTACTCATATTATCTTGTGGAACAGGAGGAGGACCATAACTCAGCAGCTAAAGCCATCCAAGAAAATCTAATTAGTAAAGGAATCGATACAGATTTTATTGAATATTTAGATATTGTGAATCAAAGGGTTAGGAATAATGTGAATAAACTATATATTCATTCTACAAGAGAAAATGGAAAAGTATTTAAAGTGGTATATAAACTTGGTGAAATTTATCAAAAAACCAATTTGAAATCACCAGTATATGCTTTGAACTTTTTAAACAAAAAAAGATTATATAAATATATTATAGATAATAATTATAAATATATTATTACAACACATTTATTTGCTGCACAATCATTAACAGCTATCAAAAAAGAGCATCATATAAAATTTATGGCAGTAGCCACAGATTATGTATGTATTCCATTTTGGGAGGAAACAAATCCAGACTATTTTGTCATACCAAGTGAAGATTTGAAAGAAGATTTTAAAAACAAAGGAATACCAGAAAAGAAACTATTACCTTTAGGAATTCCAACTGCAAAAACATATAGACAAATATATGACAAAAAAGATTATAAGGAAAAATTAAAGTTTGATGTTAATGAAAAATATGTGTTAATTTTAACAGGTAGTATGGGATTTGGAAATATAACAGATATGATTAAAAAATTACAGAAAGAAATAAAACAGGTATATTTTGTTATTTCCTGTGGGCATAATGAAGAATTATTTAAGACATTGGAAAAAGAATATAAAAACACAAAAAATATAGTGATATTACCATTTACAGATAAAATCAGTGATTATATGAAAGCCAGTGATATTGTTCTTAGCAAGCCAGGTGGATTAACAACAACTGAAATTGCAACATTACGAAAACCGTTTATTCATACAATGCCAATACCAGGATGTGAAAACTATAATGCGAACTTTTTCGATAAAAGAAAAATGGCAATAAAATGTGATACAATAGAAGAGGTAGTAGAAAATACCAAAAAACTTTTGAAAGATGAAACATTACAAAATGAAATGATTGAAAACCAAGAAAAATATATTAGAAAAGATACATGTGATAAAATAACAGATATTGTCATAAGTGAAATGCAGAAAAAATAAAGAACTTGTCGACACAAAAAACAGCATAGTAATTTTTTATGTAATCTTATGATAAGGGAAAAGGAAAGGGATGAAAATGAAAGGTGCTATAGAAAATGTAGGGGACATAAAAGAGTTAGAAAATTTAGAACAAGATGAAAATGTCAATATTATTAACTTATGGACTCCATGTGAATTTAACATTGATGAGAATTATGAATATGTACCAAAAGAAGATTCCATATTTTCTATATGTTCTGACTTTATATATTATGGTATTGCTTATCCGATATTAAAGATTCTTACCAAAATCATTTATGATTTTAAAATTGAGGGACAAGAAAATATAGAAAATTTAGAAGATGGTGCCATTAGTGTATCAAACCATGTACTATTTTTAGACTGTGCAATGATCGGTTTAGCTTTTAAAGATAAAAAAATCTATTACACAACACAAGAGGAAAGTTTTAAAATCCCTTTTGTTAGAAAATTAATAAAGTTACTAAGAGCAATTCCAATACCAAAAGGTATAGAAAACAAAAAGTATTTTATAAAAGCAATTAGTAATTTATTAAAAGAGAAAAATATCGTACATGTTTATCCAGAAGCATCATTATGGCCATATTGTCAAAAGATACGAAATTTTAAAAATGGTGCATTTGATATGGCAGTTAGAAATCAAGTTCCCGTTATGCCTTGTGTATTTACTTTTAGAGAACCAACTGGGATTAGAAAATTATTTAAGAGAAAAAAAGATGTGACATTAAAGATATTAAAACCAGTTTATTCTGATGGTGATAAATATATAAGACAACAAATGGAAGAGTTAAAAGAAAGAGTAACTTTTGAGATGAAGGAAGCAATAGCGAAAGAAGAACAATTATAGAGATAATAGTGAATACTTTGCAAATTTTGAAAGTGACATATCTTTCAGTAGAATATAGATAGAAAATAGTAATTTAAAGTTGATATAAATAGTATAAACTTTAACAATAAAAATTTTGTAAAAATGGAGGAATAGAGATGGAAAGAGAAGATGCAATGCAATTATTAAAAAAATATAATAAGGAGGAATTCCATTTAAGACATGCTTTAACAGTAGAAAGTGTAATGAGATATTTTGCCAAAGAAAATGGATATGATGAAGAATTTTGGGGAATAGCGGGATTATTACATGATGTTGATTTTGAACAATATCCAGAAGAACATTGTAAAAAAGCACCGGAATTATTAAAAGAAATCAATGCAGGTGAAGAACTTGTTCATGCTGTTTGCAGTCATGGATATGGTATTTGTTCAGATGTAAAACCAGAACAAGAAATGGAAAAAATCTTATTTGCAACAGATGAATTAACAGGAATTATTTGGGCAGCTGCTAAGATGAGACCATCTAAAAGTACAAAGGATATGGAACTTTCAAGCTTGAAAAAGAAATTTAAAGATAAAAAATTTGCAGCTGGTTGTTCAAGAGATATTATTAAAACAGGGGCAGAACAATTAGGTTGGGAATTAGACACTTTATTAGATAAAACATTACAAGCAATGAAAGCATCTGAAGATGAAATAGAAGAAAAAGTAAAGACAGAAATTGTATAAAAGATTGACAGTATATATTTATTTAATTGAATTAGTGATTGAAAAATATAGTAATAGCAAGATACAAAATAAAATTAGCCTATGAGGAGTCAAAATGGAAATACCGGTAAAAAAGAATCAAGAATATATTGTAGATATTATAGATAATGGATTTGAAGGAGAAGGTATCGCCAAGATTGATAATTTTACCATATTTATTCCGAATAGTATTAAAGGAGAAAAGGTAAAAGTATTAATTGTGAAGGTGTTATCTTCTCATGCTTTTGGGAAAGTAGTAGAAATCATAAAAAAAGCAGACGGTCGAACAGAAAGTGATTGTCATACATATAAACGATGTGGAGGCTGTAATCTAAGACATATTCAATATTCTGAAACATTAAACATGAAAAGAAATGCAGTTCAAAGTTTAGTCAATAAAACATTAGAGACTAATATTGAAGTAGAAGAAACTTTAGGAATGGAGCATCCATATCATTATAGAAATAAAGCACAATATCCAGTAGGCATAGATAAAGAAGGAAAGCCAGTCATTGGTGTTTTTGCCAATAGAACACATGAAATTATTCCCATAGAAAATTGTCTTATTCAAGATGAAAAAACAGAAGAGATTGCAAAATATATTGTAAAATATATTACAGAAAATCATATCTCTATATATAATGAAAAGACTGGAAAAGGATTGGTGAGACATATTGTTACCAAAATAGGAAAAAGAACTGGCGAAATTATGGTGATTCTTGTTATCAATGGAAAAGAATTTCCAAATGAGAAGAAATTCGCAGAAATACTAATAAGCAAGTTTCCTAATATTAAAACAATTGTTAAAAATATAAATGAGAAAAATACAAATGTGATATTAGGAGAGAAAAATATAACGATATATGGAGAAGGATATATAACAGACAAATTAGGAGAATTAACATTTAAAATTTCACCATTGTCTTTTTATCAAGTAAATCCAATTCAAGCAGAAAAGTTATATATGATAGGTGTTCAATCGGCTAACATCACAAAAGAGGATATTGTTTTTGACTTATATTGTGGAATTGGAACGATTTCTTTATTTATGGAAAAATATGCCAAAAAAGTATATGGTATTGAAATTGTAAAACAAGCAGTAGAAGATGCTATAGAAAATGCCAAAATAAATGATATCCATAATACAGAATTTATTGCAGGAGATGTAGAAGAGGTATTAGATGATTTAATCAATAACAAGAAGATTATTCCAGATATCATTATGGTAGATCCTCCAAGAAGAGGCCTTGATAAGACAAGTATTCGAAATATATTAAAGATAAAACCGAAAAAGCTTGTCTATATTAGTTGTAATCCAGCAACTTTGGTAAGGGATTTAAAAGAGTTGGAGGAAAGCTATGAAATTAATAGTATAAAGTCTGTGGATATGTTTCCATTTACAAGTCATGTGGAGTGCGTGGCAGTGCTACAATTAAAATAAGACATGTAATAGTTGATTTTGATATGGTTTCAGAGATTATAACGTTTGAAGAAAAAGGCAGATTTGGAAAAGAAAAACATCAAAATTTGGTTGTGAAAGTTAAAGAGGTGTAAAAAATATGAATATTAATATTAAAAAAGTAAAAATTATCGTGACTGTACCTATTGAAAATACTGAAAATGTAAGAAATGCAATATGCAATGCAGGTGCAGGAGTTATAGGAAATTATACATATTGCACTATGACTACAAAATGTATAGGTACTTTTAAACCTTCTAATAATGCTAACCCATATATTGGTGAAAAAAATAAATTAGAGTTTGTAGAAGAAGAAAAATTAGAAGCAATATGTGATATTGATATAGTAAAAAAAGTGTTGAAGAAAATAAGAGAAATTCATCCTTATGAAGAACCAGGAATAGATATAATTCCGCTAATTAATGAAGAAGATTTAATTTAAATTCAAGGATAAAATATTAAGAGATAAAAGGAATTTTAAATATGATATTATATGCAACCAAGCAGACAATAAAAGAATTAAATATACCAATGCCAGATGAATTATCAACATTTAACAATATAATTGCAAACAAAGTAATTAAAGAGCAATTAGGAGATGAATTATTAGAATGGGGATTAAAATTATTTTATTTTGATGGCAGAAAATGTGTGCAGGCTGTAAACTTTGCAAGCAAATTAACCTTATTTTTATTTGATATAAAGAATAAAGAAGTTGGTTATATTGCGAATGGTATTGCTATGTATTTAAATGAAATCTATAGTAAAGACATAAAAATTAAAAAAATTTTAGAAAGATTTTATGATGAATATCCCGTATGTGCTTTTTCTAAATTAGTAAATAAAGGCATAATTGCATCACTTAATCATAATCAATTTTATTATGCAGATGATGGATATAGATTTTATGAATATATAGATAAAAATATATTAAACACAATAAAGATTTTAACTGGAATAACTTGACTACTAAAAACATAAATGGGAAAAAGGAATATATTTATCCAGCAGAATATTTTAGAAGATTACTTATTGATAGATATGAAAGATAAGAATTTGCAGATAAAATTACAACAGAACAAGTCTTGATACCAAATGCAGGACATATCAATAGTGAAAGTGAATATGATACTTTTGAAGATATAAAAAGTTACTTATAAAGGTTATATTACGAAAAATTGTAAATTTTTGTAATATAGAAATTAAATATGCCGTAAACTTTCGTAAATTATTCGAAATTTACGAGAGTTTACGGCAAAGAAAAAAGAAAATCCCTCCAATGTAGAGGGATTTTAAGCGTTTATAAACGAACTAATCACATTTAAATGTGCAACATTAAATGTAATTATATTATATGCAAATATAAAAAAATTATTACAAAAAGCAAAGACTAGGCTAACCTAGTCTTTGAAAAACAACTTCCACATCTTTCGATGTGCAACTCTAAATGTAATTATATTATAAGATATTTTTCGGCAAGAGTCAAGATTTTTGGCTAAATTAATTTTCAAAAGCATAATATTTTTTCAGCGATACTAAAATATTTGAATAATCATCTTGTGCTAAATGGGCGATTTTTTTATTGCGAAAAAATGGCTCTCTTAATCTTTTATAACTAAAATTAGCCATTGATTCTATTTTTGCAGTACTACAAGGCAATCCGTTTATATCACAGTGAAAATAATATTTATCATGATAACATTTACTGCTTAAAGGGATTACTGTCCACATTTTTTTATCAGCAGAAGAACGCCATAATATAGCAGGTCTTAATTTTCTTAATTCCGAGCCGATATTTTGTCCAAAATCAACCCAACAGATAGAACCAGGTTTTAAAATAGAGGTTTTTGTATTATTGTCGTTTAATAGCAATTTATCATAACACCATTTTAAATATTTGATTTTTTCAATATTTCTGTAATCAATTTCTTTACTTAATTTTTTGATTAAGGATTCTTTGAGAAGTTTTAAAACATAAGAAAAATCCTTATTATTCAATTTCAGAAATTTACCTTTAACATAAACTAATCCGTTTAATATTTTTCTTAGTATATTCTTGTAAATCATTTATATCAACAAATCTATTTATAGACTCTATATATGTTAGATTATCTGATTTAGTAGTATAAACTGTTAGTCCCACATAATGGTTTTCAGATATATTATATATTATTAAAACATGTTTTTTTATATCATTTTCAACTACTTCATAAATGTTTTGAGAGTATATATTCAAATTAAAACCTCCTAATATTAAACACTGTAGCTTATATAAGCTACATATTCAATTATAAACTGCTTATAAAATAAGCCTTCTTGAAGTATTTTTTTAGTAGAAAAGTTCTTTACCAATAATACTATATTTTTATATAAAAAGCAACACATTTGTTCTCTAAAATATAAAAATCGATAAATATTGGTTACTGTTCAGACTAGAAAAATAAAAATATCCTTATTAGCTATATGCTAACAGGGATATTTATATATATGTTTGATATTTCGTTGTAAAAATTTCTTTCTTGTTTTTTCAATGTTCCTATTATACTTTTTATATTTGAATATATTTTCATTCCTTCCATACTATTAAAATGTCCAGATATTTTCTGTTTTATCTTAAAATGTCTTATATCTCTTTCTGCTAAATTATTATCAAATGGCACATTAAAATCATAAAGAAACATTAAATGATTTTCTTTATATTTTTTAAGTCTATTTAATAATCTTTGTTCATCTTGTCTTAAATACTTTGATTTCACTTTTTTATTCTCTTCATATCCTTCACTCAGTATTTCATCATATCTTTGAGAATATTTCTCTAATTGTTTTTCTTTTAATTTATTTATTTCTTTTGCTTTTAACTTTTTTCTATATTCATTTAATTGACACAAGAATGAACGCATTTTTAGTGCCCATTTATTTTTTGTATTTTCATTACATCCTTTTAAATACTTAGATACATGTACATTACATTCTATATGTTCGCTTCCATAATTATATATTACTGTTTCATGATCATGTACTAATTTTCCAGTATATCTATTTAATATATTGCTTTCTTCTATATATTTTTTTCCTTTTCCGTATGTTGGTACTAGTAACATTACTTTTTCAGTTGAATATGTTCTTACACATGCATTCTTATTTTCGCATCTTCCTGTTGTTCCATCTGTATGCATTAATTCTGAATTTAACAGTTTGTTTTTTATATTTTCTATTAAATATTCACTTTTATTATTTAATTCCTTCATAAAATTTACTATGCTTCCTTTTGATAATTGTATTTTTCCATGACTAATACAACTAACAAAATTTGTTAGCCTATCTAATGCTACTACTCCTTCTGTATTTAAGATTGCACACATTGTTTTTAGTTCTTTTCCATATTGTACGTCTGTCTTAAATTCTTTTGGTATATTGTATTTTCCTTTTTTATCTTTGTAAAATCTATATTCTTTTGCTATTACATCTACTTTTATATCTAATATATATTTTGAAATATATTCTTTTTGAATATTTCCTTTATGAATTACTTCTGTTTTTAATTCTCCTCTTTTTATTTTTTCTTCAACTATACCTTTGCTTAAAAAATGTGCTTTATGTCCTTTCTGTCCTCCTGCTTTTTTATTTGTTTTTTCTCTATTATTTGGTATATTTCTTTTTATATCACTTGATGGTGGTTTTGATGAATTATTACTATCGTTATTTATCTGCTTTTTTAATCTATCTACTTCGTTTGTTAATTTTTGATTTTTATCTTTCAATTCTTTATTTTCTTTTTCTAAAACTTCAATTTTTTGTGTAAAATATTCCTTTTGTTCTTTTAATTGCTTTTTAAACTTTTTCTCAGTTCTTTTTTCTACTGTTTTTACTTCACTTGATAAATTATCGCACTTTAACATTAGCTCTTGTACTTGTTTGAATAAATCTTTTGAATAATCTGATTTTGCCATAATTTATCACCAACCTTTCATTAATGGTATTATATACCATTAATGAAAAAAAGTCTGTAACACCAGTATTTCTTTTGTGTTACAAACTCTGTAATATTCTGTGAATAACTATTTTTTTATTTTTCTAGTCTGAACAGTAACAAATATTGTAAAATACTGGATTTTATGGTATAGTATAAGAAACAAAAATAGCAAGTTAATAATTTACAAAAGATAAAAATGAGGGGGAATTTTGAACAAGATATGATGCCTGAAACTAAAGCTATATTTACAATAAGGTAAAAAATGAAACTTGAAGAATACAAATCAGGCGAATATGTAAAAATGAATGATTATAAAGCATTTATTCCCAGTAAAATAAACTATAACTGGGGATGGGATGACACCAAATTGGACAAACTATTGGCAGAAGCAAATAGACAAATTGGGGAATTAAATGCATATTCATTATTAATACCAAATGTGGATTTATATATTAAAATGCATGTAAAAATTGAAGCTAATAAATCAAGTAGAATTGAAGGAACAAGAACGACTGTAGAAGAAGATCTATTAGATGTAACAGATATTAACCCAGAAAAAAGAGATGATTGGGAAGAAGTACAAAACTATGTAAAAGCTACAAACTATGGTGTGGAAAGAATAAAAGAAGGCTTTCCAGTATGTACTAGACTAATGAGAGAACTTCATAAAATATTAATGCAGGGAGTTCGAGGAGAGCGTAAAACACCGGGAGAATTTAGAACATCACAAAACTGGATTGGAGGAAGTATGCCAAGTAATGCTGTATATGTTCCACCACCACATACAGAAATCGCAGAATGTTTGACTGATTTTGAAAAATTTATAAACAATGAAGAAATAGATACACCAGACTTAATAAAAATTGCTATTTTACATTACCAGTTTGAATCAATACATCCATTTTTAGATGGGAATGGAAGAATAGGAAGACTACTCATACCATTATATATTCAAAGTAAAGGTATGCTTGAAAAATCATGCTTATATATTTCTGATTACATTGAAAGAAATAAAGATACATATTATGATTTGCTAACAAGAGTAAGAACTCATAATGATATAATAGGATGGATAAAATTTTTCTTGGAAGCAGTTATAGAAACGTCAAAAACAGCAAAAGAAAAATTTAGGAATGTAGTTGAACTTACAATGGAAATGGATAAAACTATAATAGATTTACCAATTAAAGCAGAAAATGCAAAGAAAGTAATAGATGCTTTATATAACGAACCAATAATTAATAGAAAAAAATTGATGGAAATAACTAATATAAGACCATCAACAATAAAAGATACAGTAAATATTTTATTAGAAAATAATATAATAGTAGAAACAACAGGGTATAGTAGAAATCAAGTTTTTGCTTTTCAAAAATATATAGATTTATTCTTAAAATAAAATTTATAAGACGAAAAAATGAAAAAAATTGACTTATAAAAATTTATAGGGCGAAAAAATCAAAAAATTCGTCCTATAAAATTTTATAGGATGAAAAACTTGAAAAAATCGTTCTATGAAAAATCTGTAGGTCAAAAAAATCGAAATTTTTGACCTATAAATTACTTTAAGTCAAAAAATTTGACTTATAAAATTAGAAATGAAAAAGTACAGAATAATAAAAAAGAAGAAAAACACTTGATATAAGTAAAAATAATATAACTATGTACTTTTTAATGCAGGAGAATTAGAAAAAAAGCAGATGTGTGAATATATTTAGCATAATAAATATTATAAAAGGAGAAACAATTCTAATAAAGTGCTTTGATAAGTACTTTATTTTTTGAAAACTTACAAGAAATGTTTGCAGTTTTTGCTCGTAAATGGTACAATATTTACGAATGAAAACGGCAAAAGAGAAATAAATATGAACGATATACAATATAAAGAAAAAATACCAGCACCTGAAGAGTATAATTATATAGCAGATTCTGTAGGATGGGGAACGGCAGAAAACAAAATAGTAGAGACAGCTTTAAATAACTCAATATATTCCATTTGTGCTTATGATGGAGATAAAATGATAGGATATGGAAGAATAATAGGAGATAAAATGATGTTTTTATATATCCAAGATATCATGGTTCTCCCAGAATATCAATCACAAAAAGTTGGAAGTCATATAATGGAGAAAATTTAAAAAAAGGTTAAGGAACTAAAAAAATTAAATCCTAATATAAGAACATATGTAGGACCATCAAAAGGATTAGAAGGTTTTTATAAAAAATTTGGCTTTATCAGTAGAGAAGAAGCTGATTTAGGAAAAGGAATGATATTAAAAATATAGTATAGAGGTAATTAATAGATGGAATTTAGGAAAATAAAAAAAGAAGAATTTGAAAAATTGAGAAGATTGTTTCCAGATAATGAAGATATGTGGATTAAGTATAAAAAGAAAAGGTTAGAACAATTTGAAAAAAAAGAGATAGATGTGTTTGTAATTGAGGAAGATGAAAAGGTTATTGGAGAAATAACAGTTAGTTATAAAAATGATGAATTGGAAACAGAAACAATACCA
>CAJFLB010000032.1 GCA_904387305.1 uncultured Clostridia bacterium | reverse complement strand
AACCGCTCCAATAGTAAACTAATGGTTAAGTCCGTTCGACTTGCATGTCTTATGTGCGCCGCCAGCGTTTATCCTGAGCCAGGATCAAACTCTCTTGTTTTTCGGTCCGCAATAAACTTCGTATTGCTGTGTCAGATTTCGTCAAAATTTATTCAATGTACATTTAAGTACTATCTCATAAATTTTTCCTCATCTTCCTTGCACTACTCGTTTCTTCCGAACCTTATTAATAATTTATCTCAAATCATTTCTGATTTTTATAAATCAAACTAAAGTGTTTTTTCAAGCTCTTTAAACTTCTTTCTTTTTTGGCTAAAAAACTTTTAAAAAAAAAAATTTACTTGTTCGGTACTCTATTTCTTTCGAAATATTTTCCGCTTCGGTTTATTCTCTAAAGGATTTTATTGTTTACTTTTCAATGTACTTTTTTGTTCCTCTTGTGGAACGAGTTGCATTATACTATACCTTGTTTTGTTTGTCAAGTCTTTTTTTGACATTTTTTTATTTTTTTTATTTGGGCAAAATAAAAAACTAGTAATGCTCTTTTTTCGTCTTATTCTATTATGTAGTATTATTACTAATTCTCTTGTTATTTTTATTATTTTGTCTGTTACAAGGTACTTATTTATAATAGCATTTTTATTTTTTTATGTCAATACTTTTTTTCAATTTTTTTATATTTTTTTGTGGAAAGTTTTGACATAAAATCTACAGAACGATTTGTAGTAAAATTATATTACCATCTTTATTAATTTATGTCAATACATTTCTTAATATTTTTAAATTTTCTTAACTTTTTTCATTTTATATTATATATAGTAGCATAGGACAAATCTCGCTTCTCGAGAACTTTTCTAATTTAACTATATATATTTAAGTTCTCGAAGAAGCGTAAAGATTTGTCGACGCGAAAAATTGCTATGCAATTTTTCTGTGCAACTTTGTTTTTTTTGTTGAATGGGAAAAACTCGATTTTTCTTTTGAAAATAAACTATTAAGAAATTTATTTTCACTTTGTATTGTGAAATCCAAAAGTTTCGTATTGTTTCCTATTCAATAAAAAAGTACTAAAAGATTTTCTTAATTCTTTTAGTACTTTAGGTTCTTAATTATTTTCCATAACTGTAATGTAGATATTGTTTACTAATCCTGTAGTTTCATCATATTCTAATCTAACAGAAAATTCTTGTGCATATTTTTCTTCTATATATGCTATAACACTTTCTGCCAATTCTGTGTTTTGCACTCCTCTTTCGATAACCAATCTATATTCTGTCGGAATTCTTTCTTCTCCTTGTTCTCTATAATTTGTTATTCTAACATCTCCTAGATTTTCTTTTGCAATATCAATTAATTCCTCTACTCTCTCTTTTGTAATATGTTCACCTTCAAAAAGTTCAAAAGTTGAATTAAATCTATTCTTTTCTAGTTCTGTGACATTTCCCTCTCCTGATAAGTCATCTAATTCTTCTTCCTTTAAATTCAAATTTATTAACATTTGATTTATATTTTCCAAAGGAACTACTTGTAAAAATGTATTTATCTGGTTCTCTATATTTTCTTTTACATTGTTTCTTACATTTTCTTTTTGTTCATCATTTAAACTTTCTATCATAATATTGTTTTCATTTTCTATCAATTCTTCTTTTTCTTCAAAATCATTAACAATATTAGTAACGTTTTCTACAGCAATTTCTAAAACATCTTGTCCTACATTTCTACTAAAATTAATATTACTGTTCACGTTAGAATTCTCCATTTTCCTGCTAATGTCACATTTATTTGTTATTTCTTTACCTTCTTCTACAGTATTATATTGAATAGTAATCGCTTCATCGCTTGCTGCAGCTGTTTTTTCTATTTTTAAATCAAAACTGTTTTCTTTTTCTTCTTCTTCTATTTTTTCATTTCCTAATATGTTTATAAAATTACTACCTTCTCCATTAATGACATCTATTCCTACAAAATTCTCTTCTGTATCAATTGATAAACTAATTGCAACACCATTTGATTCAAATACACTAATTGTTCTTTCATCATTTCCTATATTAAAGTTCTGTATTTTTTTAACAGTATTATCTATTTTATCTATAAACTCTTGTTTTATATTAGAAGTTTTTCCATCTTGTATAAAGTTATGATATTCATTAATTTTATTATCTATCGCTTCTATTTTTGATAATATTATTTCATCTTTCTCTAATTCTTGTAATACTTGTATATATATATTGTTAAACTGTTCTTTTGTAATTGTCACACTATACACGTTTGTATTATATTGCGCTCCATTAATCTCCAACACCATTCCTGTTTGCTTTGAAAAATTTGCGTTTACAATATTTCCCCATATAATTCCTACATACTTTTCTTTTAAAATATTCCATTCATCTGAATTCAAACCAATCAATCCTGGTATATCCGTATGTATCAATTCATATAAATTATATACTTTGTTTTCGTCTTCATTATCTATATTGGTAGATACATATTGTCTAATTCCATTTAACCTAACACCAGCAATGGTTCCATCTTCAATATATTCAGCCCCTACTACTGTTTCATCATTTTGCGTTACAGTTATGTCTTTATAATTATAATCTGTTGCTTTTTCTTCTTCACCTAATATGTTCATCTGGATATTATTAATCGGATGAGAAGTATCGCCATTTTCATTATAGTTTACCGTAGCAGTTGTTTCAGAAGTCAATTTATTATTATTTAAAATCCCCTCCATTTCAGCCATATGGTCTTCATTAAAAATATCATCTAAATTTTCTAATAGTTGCCTTGCATATTTTTCAAATAATACATCATTTGATTTAAACATATCTGTCGTAGCATATAATACAGTACATATTGTTGCAATAATTAATAAAATAACCAATATTACTGATATTAATATCGCTCTTCTTTTTTTTCTTGGCATCATCATTTGTTTTTCCTCCCTTTACCTCTTTATTTCATTCTTTGCTTCATTGCTTCATATATAACAATTCCTGTTGAAACAGATGCATTTAAAGATGTTACTTTTCCTTTCATTGGTATCTTTACTAAAAAATCGCAACTTTTTTTAACCCTATCACTCATTCCTGTTCCTTCATTTCCTATCACAATTCCTAATGGTCCTGTTAAATCTTGATTGTAATAGTATTTGTCTGTACTAATATCTGTTCCACAAATCCATAAACCATTTTCTTTTAGTTTTTCTATAGAATCTGCTATATTAGTCACTCTAGCAATCTTCATATATTGAACAGCTCCTGCTGATACTTTATTTACTGTACTATTCACGGCTGCTGCTCTTCGTTTTGGAATAATAATTCCATGTACTCCGGCTGTTTCAGCCGTTCTTATGATTGATCCTAGATTATGTGGATCTTCTATTCCATCTAATATTAGCACAAATGGTTCTTCATTTAATTCTTTTGCCTTGTCTAAAATATCTTCTATCTCACAATATTCAAATGGTGGTACAATAGCAATAACACCTTGATAATTTTGATTTTGTGCCATTTGTTCCATTTGCCTCTTATCTCTTTCTACAAGAATCACTTTTCTTTCTTTAGCCATACTAATAATTTTATTAATAGATCCATGTTTTTCACCTTTGGTTACAAATATTTTATTAATATCTTTACCACTTTCCAACAATTCTATGACAGCATTTCTTCCTTCTACTTGGTCTTCATATTTCTGTTCTTTCATTCTATAAACTCTCCTTTATTGTTTCTATAAAATCCTCTATTCCCATAATTAACTTTTTTATTCCTTCTAAATTTTCTATATATCTATATCTTCCTGTTATTTCCAGCTGAATACATGGTATATTGGTTGTTTCATGAATATATTTACATATGGTATATATTGAACTTGCTTTGAATTTCTGATTTTCTACAATATTAAAAATCTTTTGTTTGTTCAGTTTTTCTTTTAATTGTGCTACTATGTAATTTTTTTGATTTATATTTTTCCCCTCATCAGTTCCTATTTCTATATCAAATGCATTTTCATTTTTCGCACCATGAAAATCTAATAATAATTTTATGTTTTCTCTATTTATTATTTCTCTAAGATTCTCTTTATACATATTTTTGTCTATATCATAATTGGCATCATCATTTTGATGACTTGTTTTAAAAATAGTATAACATTGCGTTTTTTTAGCTATTATTTGAACAATTGCTCCTGTTTCTCCCTCTTCTTGTTTTATCTTTCCATTTCTTGTTTGTGGTACACAATGTGGTGCTGATAAAATGATAGGTATTTTTCCTTTCTCTATTTCGAATACTTTATTTTCTTTTTGTACGATTTGATTATTATAAAACAAAATCTGTTTTTTTAATTCATTCATATTAACCTCATAAATAGCTATTGGAATTATGATTCGTCATCCAACTTTAATACACTTAAAAATGCTTCTTGTGGTATTTCTACATTTCCAATCTCACGCATTTTCTTCTTTCCTCGTTTTTGTTTTTCTAACAATTTCTTCTTTCTTGTAATATCACCACCATAACATTTTGCTAAAACATCTTTCCTCATAGCTGATATGGTTTCTCTTGCAATGATTTTTCCTCCAACAGCTGCTTGAATCGGAATTTTAAATAATTTTCTTGGAATAACGGTTTTTAGTTTTTCTACCATTTTCTTTCCTCTATCATAGGCACTATCTTTGTGGACAATAAAGCTTAAAGCATCTACTGGTTCTCCATTAATATAAATATCTAATTTTACTAAATCTGATCTTCTATATTCTTTAAACTCATAATCTAAAGAAGCATATCCTTTGGTTTTTGATTTTAAGTTATCAAAGAAATCATATATAATTTCATTTAATGGCATTTCATAGATTAATGTTACTCTATTTTCATCTAAATATTTCATGTCTATGTAAACGCCTCTTCTTCTTTGACATAGCTCCATGATATTTCCTACATAATCTTTTGGTGTTAAGATATTGGCTGTTACATAAGGTTCTTCTATATAAGATATTTCTTGTGGTGTTGGTAAATCTTCTGGATTATATAATTCGATAACTTCTCCTGTTGTTTTATGTACTTTATATATAACAGATGGCGCTGTTGTAATTAATCCCAGGTCAAATTCTCTATCAATTCTTTCCTCAATAATTTCTAAATGTAATAATCCTAAAAATCCACAACGGAATCCAAATCCTAATGCTGCTGATGTTTCTTGTTCAAATTCTAAGGCCGCATCATTTAATTGTAATTTTTCCAAAGCCTCTTTTAAATCTTCATATTGACTGCCATCTACTGGATATAGTCCACAATATACCATAGGGGTTACCTTTTTATATCCTTTTAAAGGTTCCTCTGCTGGATTATCCTTTAAAGTAATCGTATCTCCTACATGAATATCTGATAAACTTTTAATACTTGCTGCAATGTATCCTACTTCTCCTGCTTTAATTTCTGATACTGGCATATAAGAGCCTGGAATGAAATATCCCACTTCTGCAACTGTAAATGTTTTATTAGTTGCCATTAATTTAATTTCATCTCCTACTTTTACTTTTCCGTCCATTACTCTTACATATGCCACTGCACCTTTATAATTATCATAATAAGAATCAAAAATTAAACATTTTGTTTTGGCAGTTTCATCACCTTTTGGTGCTGGTAAGTCTGTTACAATTCTTTCTAATACTCCTTCTACATTTAATCCTGTTTTTGCTGAAATACATGGTGCATCTTCTGCAGGTATACCAATAATATCTTCAATTTCTTGTTTTACTTCATCAACTCTGGCATTTGGTAAATCAATTTTATTTAATACTGGCAATATTTCCAAGTTGTTATCAATTGCTAGATACACATTTGCTAAAGTTTGTGCTTCTACACCTTGGCTACTATCAACTACCAAAATGGCTCCATCACATGCTGCTAAACTTCTAGAAACTTCATAATTAAAATCCACATGTCCTGGTGTATCAATTAAATTAAAGGTATATTCTTGTCCATCTTTTGCTTTATAAATCATTCTAACTGCTTGTGACTTTATGGTAATACCTCTTTCTTTTTCAATTTCCATATTATCTAGCACTTGGCTTTCCATTTCTCTTTTTGATAATACGCCTGTCATTTCAATTAATCTATCTGCCAATGTAGATTTCCCATGGTCTATATGTGCAATAATACTAAAATTCCTGATATGTTCTTGTCTGTTATTCATTTTTCCTCCATCTATATTTTGATACTTGTCATTTTAACATAATTTAGCAAAAATCTCAATAGTTTGTGTTTTTTATTCTTTAAATTCATTGAGCAAATTTTTCCTAGTTATTTTTTTTTGCATAGAAAAAAAGCATAAGAAATTCTTATGCTTTTCTATCTACGTTTCAAAAAGATTTCTTTTATCTTATTGACTAATTTCATATACCACTTTTCTTTTACAACTTCCACCAAATATCCTGCATTTTCTGTTTCTTTTTCTTGATTATATCTACTTTTTCTTTCTTCAAAATTAATTTCATATTTTTTTCTATCTAATTCCTCTTGTTTTTGTATTTCTTTAGCATCTCTTTCCAAAAGTTCTTTCTTTTTATTGACATCACAAATATAATCTCGATATATCAAAGATAAAATTATTCTTGTTTCTTTTAATAAATTTTGTTGATTAATACTTTTTGTAAAATCTATATTAGGTTTATAGTGTATATCTCTATTTCCGTCTATGAAGTTTACAAACTGACTAGGTATTTTTGATTTTATTTCTCTTTCCATATGGTTAATAATTTCATAAACTTCACTAAACGCTCTTCCGGGTTTCTACCGAAATTATATTATAACTCATAACCTGCTCCTTCTCTTTGGATTTGTCTTAATTTTGTATATATTTGAGAAATTTTGCTTGCTTCTTTTTTTCTATCCATAGCATCTACCATTTCGTAATTTTCTTCTAAATCCTCTAATGTAACTTGTTCATTTGTTTTTTCTTCTCTTTTTTGCAATTCTCCTAATTGTTTTTTCATTTCTTCTATGTTTATATCTTCACAGAATTTTCCATTTGTTTGACGATTATTTCTTATTTTTTGGATTGCCTCTTCTAGTACTTTTGTATCTGAGGTTTCATGAAATTGTGTTAATAAGTCCTGTACCTTATTTCTTTCATTTTCCAAACATTTATCTTTATTTACAACAACGATTGGTAATCCTCCCCACTCTTTTTGAGCTTTTAATGCATTCTCCCAGTTACGCCTTTTTCCATCCTTCTCAAATACCACAATATAATCTGGTTGTTTTTTCTTTCCACCTTGATACCTAGCATAATCTAACTCATTATATATTTCTGTTTCATTCACTAAATTATCTGGTGTGCAAAATTTTCCGGCGTTACTTGTTGTTATTTTTAGTTCATTCTGCCCTGAATCAAGATCTTTTGTTCCACTCATCATTAACGCATCTTGTTTCATACTTGCGAATCCATAACACAAATGAGGTTCTGGTGCTTTTCCCATCATATCATTTCTTATATAATTCGTACAAAAATGTTGCGTACCAATTAAACTTTTGTTCCAGTCTCTTTCATAATTTTCTGGTTGGTTATGATTAAATGCTGCAATTGAAGTAATAATCATTCTAAAGTCTGTTCCAGCTTCATAAATATTCTCACCGATCTTTTTCGTTTCTTCTGTTATCTGAAATAATCCTTCATTCATTTTTTCACAATATGCTGACTTTAATTTTGCCTCCATTAATTCTGTATTTATATTACTTGTAACATCTACCTCTTTATACATATTGCTTAAAACTTCTTCATTTTCTTCTTGCATGATAAGCTTTAAGGTTCTTATATAGTCTATGATTTCTGCATTTTCTTCTTTATCAGCAAGTTCTTCTATATTTTCGCCAAAAGCTGATATAATAGATTGTGTTTTATCTATATCCTGTCCAAAGATTTTTTCTAAGACAGCGAATCTTTTTTTGTCCAATTCCGAATAATTTTCTAAAAAGTCCCTTTGTATCTCACCTGACATAATTTTATCACATATTTCGTTTCTAATACTGTGTATATTATTTACTTGCTCTGTTGTTGTAATATCAAATACATTTCTAGATTGCAATATACTAGACAAAATCTCTATATCCGTATTTTCTAAATCGCATCTTTGTATTAGTTCTTCATACTCTCCTGATGACAAATTCTCTATTATATCACTCGCAAAACTTGTCCATCTCTCATTTTTTTCTGCTCTATTATTCAAGCATTTACAAAATATAGCATATGTTTTTTCATCCATTCCCAAAATTGCTTCTTGAATTTCTGGATAACATGAGATTTGATTAATTTTATCTTCACCTAAAGAATCTATATATTTAGAATCCAACATTCTAAAATCAATCTTTTTTACTACTTCTTCATTTTTTTGAAACATTCTACCAAGTATTTCTTTATACTGTTGTCTATTTGCAAGTTCTACATTTTCAGCCTTAAAAAATTGGTCAATATTATTATATATTCCTTCTGGTGTTTCACTTTCATTCCTAAATTCTTTATAGCTTTCATCATTTTGTTTTAATATAGCCATAATTTCTTCTATATTTTCAGAAAAAACAGGCTCTTGAACTTTTCCTAATAGTTTTAACTTTTTCCATGTCTCTACATCTATTTTTTCATCTCTTACAATTTCTAAAACTATCTCATCATCTTTTATATATTTTAACACCAAATCATAACGTTCATCATCATCCACATCTAATTCTGGATTTAGTATACATCTTTTAAAAAAATCTTGTGAAAAATTTCCAATATCAAGAATTTGATAAATATCTTCTGTTTGCAAATTTAATTGTTCATCTTGAAAACATTTTTCAACAAAAGCTTCATCCTCTACGCTTGCAATTAATTCTCGTATTTCTGATGGATTCCAACTTGTATTTTTATCATATATAGATTCTTTGATAAATTCTTGATCTCCAGTATTTAATATAAAATTTAATTTATTATGTGATCCTTGTATAATTCTATCTTCCCTTATTAACTTCTTAATGAATGCACTATCTTTTTCTACCATATGTAATAATTTATATTGGTTATTATTCCCTAGATTTTCTTCTACTTCTAAAAAATTTTCTATGAATGCAACATTGTTTGTTTGTGCGACAATATTTGTTTTTTCTCCTTCATTTAATCCTAATTCCGGACTATCCATTATCTCTTGAACAATACCTATATCTTCATTTACAGATTGCACCATACTCATTCTTGCATTTCTGTTAATTCCCAATGTATTGTCTAATATACAATTTTTTATAAACTCTCTATTATTGGTTGACTTAACTAATGCACATATATTCTCTTCTGATAAAGAACAATTTTCATCATGTATATATGTCGATATTAATCCTAAATTATTTACACTTTCTAATAAACCTAATTTTTCATTATTGGTTAATCCTAAACTTTCATCATATATAGCATTTCTTGTTAATTCAATATCTTTCGCTTTTTTTATTAACTCAATTCTTTCCCCTTTAGTAAATTCTATTTCCTCATCTTCTAAACATTCTTTTATAAAGTCAATATCGCCTACACCTTGTATCAAATACACTTTACTTCCTCTTGGATTTAACTTTATATACTCTTTTACACACTCCCTATCACCATATGTCCTTATCACCACTTCTAAATCAGCATCTTTCATAGTTCTATTTGGACTCTTTATATATTCTCTTAAAAATTCTGTTCCTAGTTTTTTTATCAAATCTTCTCTAGCAAATTCATCTGCTATAAAGTCTACTGCTCGAATTTTATCTTGCACATCTTTCATGCTAGAAATAATTTCTAAAGTTGCTGGTCCGCCTTTAAAAACCTCTGGCCTTTCTAGTTTTCTTTTATCATCTTCTATATATACTAATAAATCTTCACTTATATTGGCATAAAAATCTTCTTTTTCTTCTTCTGGTATATTTTTTTCTAGCTCTTGTGTTATTTCTCTTAGCAAATTTTCTATTATTTCGTCATCTTCATTTTCAATTAATGACAATTCTTCATTTGTTAACTCTCTTTTTAAGACTTCTTTTACAATTTTCTTTAAATCTTCTATATCATTTAAGTTATTTAATCTCTCTATTATATCTCCCATTAATTTCCTCTTCTTTTGATTTTCTCTTTCATCTAAATATACCATACTTTTATTGTTTTTTAAATAGTTTTTTATATTTTAATCTAAATATCCTTCATATAAATTATACACATTTTGATATCCTAATTTTCTTAATAATTTCTGTGCTTTTTTACTTCTCCCTCCTGAACTACAATATACGATAATATCTTTCTCTTTATCTACTAATCTATTTCCTGCTTCTTTTTTTATTTCATATTCTGGAATCGATATGGCTCCATCAATGTGTCCTTCTCGAAATTCTTGTGGACTTCTAACATCTATTATAATAGCTCCTTCTTTTTGAAATTGCTTTAATTCTTCTAATCCAATATCGTTTTCTTCTATTTCTCTATACCATTTATTTTTTATAATATCTTTTATTTTATTTATCATTACCTTTCCCATTCCTCCAAACACAAAACTAATTGAAAAGAATTAAATTTTTTCAATCTTTCATTTCCAACAAAAATTTTCCTACTTATATATTATATTCTAAAAAATGATATTCGTTCTTTATTTTAGAACAATAGAAAGCTTTCTCAGACATTTTCTCATCTATGACATTTTAAGGCTCACGTTATTATTAGGCACTAATTTTACACAAACAAAATTATCCACAGATTCTATATTTATCCACAGTTATTTTTTTCTGATATTCTACTTTTTCTTATATTTTTCTACTTTTTTCTAGTGACATTCTCATGACAGATTTATTTCATTCCTATATTTTTATTCTTTTATATTTTCTTATTTTCTGCTATTTTTACTTATTCTTCTCTGAATTTCATCATTTTTCGCATGCTTTTATTACATTCTTTTTTCATATTAATGACAAATTGATGTATTTTTCTGTTTTATGTATATCTTTTTAACTCTTCTTTTGTCATATTTATCCACTTTTATTAATTGTGGAAACTGTGGATAAGTTTGTGAATAATTGAAAATACTATTTTTTCGTTCACGAGTTGTTCACATTGCTTTTTCATATTTTCCACTTTTTTATTTTTTTACAATTTATTTTTCTCATTATGTGTACCAAAAAAATTACACTTCGTTTTATGAAGTGTATTAAAAGAATATCCAGTAAATGGCTAATATAATCTCTAAAATAGTTATAAATGGCAATCCGACTACAAATTGTAATTTTTGTGTTTTATGTCTAAAAGTATACATTCCAGCTATAGTCCCTATTCCGTCCTCCCAAGGCTGTAATAATAAATATGGTTTTTTCTGGAATTCTCCACGCACCTTTTTTGGCTTTTCGCTTATCTATAAACATGATTAAAAAACCAATGATATTAATTACCACAAAATAAATAATGATGTTTCTTGTTGAAAATATATCTTGTATGCTTGTCGTGTTTTCAAACATTTTTCTTTTCTCCTCTTCTAAAAATTAAAATCTAAATAGGCATATTTTTTTGGTTTATAATTTAAAAAGCTATCTATATCTTTTTTTGCACTTTCAGAAATTGTATCTATTCTGACAAATTGGTTATTCTTTTCTACCAATGGAACAATATATCTTTGTTTTACTTTTATATCTACTGCATATTTATCTTTAGGTAGTTCATCACTTTCCTTGATTTGTGTTGCATCTTCCCATTTCTTAAAACAATTTGAAAGATTTCCGATTGGACAATTCTCTATTTTTTGAATAATCTCTTTTTCACTTAATGTATATAAATCTTTTTTGGTAACTAAATGTTGTTCATACATCTTTTTCACAATATCTGCAATCAATTGCATAGAATATTTAGTTTCATTTCCGACATATATACAAGATAGCTTACTCATAGTATTTACAAACTTCTCTGCAATTTCTTTATGCTTAAAACCTAGTTCTTGTATGCCATCTTCATCTTGTTGAACTTCTATATCTTGATAAATCTCTTTTACTGTTTCTAAATCCCATAATTTTTCTCTTACACCTAATCCATTAGATAAGGTATATTCTAATCTATCTGAAGAAAGTTTTGGTGTATCATTATCTGCAATTGGGTATATATGATAATCACATACTTCTTCTAATTTTATATGATCTCTATCTAATAATGTCATAATTTCTTTTGAATTTTCTATGATTTGTGTTGTTAATTCTTCTGTCGATTCTTGTTTTTCATGGTCTCCGTTCATAAAATCAATACAATGTTTAAATACAGGTGTTGCTATATCATGAAATAATCCAGATAATGTTTGTTTTTTATCCTTTGTAAAATTCCATATAATTAGTGCAACTGCTACACTATGGTCTAAACTTGAATACCAAATTTCATCAAACATTTTAGAATATATTGTTCCAGAGGTGACACTAATCTTTGCTTGTTTTTGCATTTCTGGTGTATGGATATAGTCTAGTAAAAATTCTGGGAATTCTGGTGATAAAATTTTAAAATAGTCTTGTAACAATTTTGGTAATTCTTCAATATATGTATCCATTTTTCTCTTCCTCCTATCTTTCTTATTTTATATAACATTTTATATATTGTCAATTTTTCCTATAAAAACACTTTATTTTTTTGTTGTTTTGTGATACAATGTGTACGATTTTAATGTCAAAAGAAAAAATTTAGGAGGAATTGATTATGGAATTTAATAGATGTAGTAGATGTGGAAGTTTTTATGTATCACAAGGTAATGTTTGTCCAAAATGTAGTGCTAAAGATGGTATAGAATTTTCTAATTTTGTCAATTATGTGCAAGAAAATGGTTTAAATGATTCTTTAGATACAATTTCTGGTCAAATCGGTGTTTCAGTAAAAAATTTAAATAGATTTTTAGAATATGAAGATTTTAAACAATATAAAACAGATATTAACAATATTGGTAAAAATGGAAATATAGGAAATACTGGTATTACATTAAATTAGTTTTTAAAACGGAGTCTTCTATCCGTTTTTTTATTTATATATTATTTGAAAGGATTGAATTTGATGAAAAATGTTTTTGATATTTTAGACGAAAGAGGATATATTGAGCAATTGACACATCCAACAGAAATTAAAGAACTTTTTGGCAAAGAATCTGTTCCATTTTATATTGGAATTGACCCTACTGCTGATAGTCTTCATGTTGGGCATTTTGTTTCATTAATGGTAGCTAGTCACATGCAAAAATGTGGGCATAAACCGATTATTTTAGTAGGTGGTGGTACAGCAACTATTGGTGATCCTTCTGGAAAAACAGATATGAGAAAAATGATGTCAAGAGAAGAAATTAATCACAATGTGGAATGTATCAAAAAGCAAGTAGAAAAATTTGTTAGTTTTGAAGGAGAAAATGCTGCTATCATTGTTAATAATGCTGATTGGTTATTAGACTTAAAATTTGTTGACTTTGTTCGTGAAATCGGTAGTTTATTTTCTGTAAATAGAATGCTTGCTGCAGAATGTTATAAACAAAGATTAGAAACTGGTTTAACCTTTTTTGAAATGAGTTATATGTTAATGCAATCTTATGACTTTTTATATTTATATAACAAATATGGTTGCAAACTTCAAATGGGTGGAAATGACCAATGGTCTAACATTATTGGTGGTGTTGAATTAATTCGAAAGATTGGTAAAGAAGATTCTTATGGTTTGACATTTAAACTTTTAACAACAAAAGAAGGAAAGAAAATGGGTAAAACAGAAAAAGGTGCTTTATGGTTAGATCCTAACAAAACTTCTCCTTATGAATTTTATCAATATTGGAGAAATATTGAAGATAGTAGTGTAGAAACTGTTTTAAAAATGTTGACATTTCTTCCAATTGAACAAATTAATGAATTATCAAATTTAAAAGATGAAAAAATAAATGAAGCTAAAAAAGTAGCAGCTTATGAAATCACGAAATTAATTCATGGTGAAGAAGAAGCAAAAAAAGCAGAAGAAGCTTCTAATGCTTTATTCAGTGGTACTGGTAGTTTAGATAATATGCCTACTGTAAAATTAGAATCTACAAATATTTCTATTTTAGATGCTATTATCCAAACTGGAATTGCTCCATCTAAAGGACAAGCTAGAACTTTAGTTACTCAAGGTGGTATTTCTTTAAATGATGAAAAAATTTCTGATGTAAATTATCAATTATCTGAAAAAGATTTTACTGAAGGTTATGCAATTTTAAAGAAAGGTAAAAAAGTATTTTATAAATTAGAAAAATAAAATATATATTATAAAACTCATGTGGGGTGAGAAATTCTCGCCCCACACTTTTTTCAAGAACAATAAAAATACCGAGTATTATCATCCAAACAATGATGAATGATAACCTCCATCCCTTCCTTAGCGCATTTATATGCCCATTCAAAACATGAAGGCGCTAAATTTCCTCTTATTGCTTCAGAAGTTTTTACCATTGGAGCATATGCCCAGACTACGGTAACCGTATCAGGTTTTACTTCATCGTTCTCTGTCCGTGATTCCTCTAAAACGGCTTCAATATGAAGTGTACCTAAATCAGTTTCCCATTTTTTGATAGCTACTATGTTTCCAGGTGTCCTTTCCCAGCAGTAACTTCGTTTCATAAAATCACTCTCCTTTACGAATTTATATAGCTGTATTATATATCAATTTTTTCTTTTTATCAACTTTTATTATGTCCAATTGGGGACGTTTCTGTTTGGGACATTTTTATAAAATTAAAATCAAGTAGTTACAAAAATTATATGTAACTACACTTGATCTTTTTATTACATATAAAAAATGTCCCAAACAGAAACGTCCCCAATTGGACAATATGAAATAACTCAATTTTAAAAAGGGAAAAATGAGTCCGTCCCCAAAATCCCTTATCTACTTCTTTGCACGATTTCAACTATGTCTGCAATATATTCTCCTATTATTGGAATATTTAATGCCACAATTCTTTGTAAAATGATAACTAACATGGCTGTTATGATTGTAACCCCTATACCAATTCCTACACCTCTAAATATTCCAGCAATTAGATTTCTTTTTATGATTTCTTTTTTACTTCCCAATATATATGTCCATTCTTCAATATTAGATTTTTGAAATGTATCTATTAAATTATTGATAGAAGTATTTAATACCTCTATCTTTTTATTTTTTATCTTATTAAAAAATCCTAACATAAAAAATCCACCTTATTTATAGAGTGGATTTTTTATATACTTTTTATTCAATATTTTTGTATTTCGTGTAATCGTGTTCTTCTTTTTTATTGTACATTTTCATTCGCTGTTACATTAGTATCTTCTGAACTTTCTATATTTTCATTAATCGTATTATCTATCATATTTGTATTATTTTCATTTTCTGTGTTTTCTGCATTAGCTTCTTCTTTTCTCATTGTTTCTAAGGAATCTATCAATGTTTGTAATCGTTCTATATCGCTTCCCATCATGCTCCAATCACTATTATTCATAGAATCTTTTAAGTTTTGATTTGCTTTAATAATTGAATCAATTAATCCTTCAATATCTTCTGTGTTTTCCACTTCAATATCTACTGCTGAATTTGAAAGAAGATTTTGTAATGCTTCTTGTAAGGTATCTCCAATTGCTACTTTATTTCCTGATGCAACGACTACTTTTTTTAGTAATGGTATTTCTGACTCATTAATCATTGTTTGATAAATTGGTTCAACATATAATAAAGTATTTCCTATTGGCACAATAATCATCTGTTTTGTAATTCGAGTTCCTGTAGTTTCTAATGTCTCTAGTTCTGATGAAATAGCTGCATCTTCTTCTATCTGTTTGTCTAACTGTGTCGGACTAACAATATTACTATCTGCTGAGAATGTGCATAATTTCAATTTGTTTGTTCCTCCATCTGTTGTTCCAACTAAATATGAAATAATATTTTGTCTACCATTTTGTGTATATATTTGCATTAACCCTAGTTCTTCACCATCATCTGTTTTAACCATGATATAGTATGGTTCTAAATATGTTCCTGTTGATCTTGTTGTATTTAGGTTATTATATCTAACAAAATCCCATAAATCATCAGAACGATATAGCACATCTGGTCTTACATTATGATAAATTTTTAATAGCTCAGCTTGCACATTATATAAGAATTTAGGATATACAAAATGTTCTGCAATATCTTCTGGAACTTCTTCATCTAAGTCTGCAAATAAAGAAGGGTATATATTTCTATATGCCATTGCAATTGGGTCTGTCCTATCTGTTATATAGAAATCCATGGTTCCATTATAAGCATCAATAATTACTTTTACAGAATTTCTAATATAATTAATATCTCTTGTTCCACCTTCATGTTCAATTTCTGTATATTGTGAATATGGATAACTACTTGAAATTGTATAAGCATCTAATACCCAATAGATTTTTCCATCATCACCAATGACTGTATATGGATTTTCATCATACATTAAATATGGTAATGCTTTTTTTGCTCTTTCTATAATATTTCTATTAATTAATATTTTACTATCACTTGTGATTTCAGTAGAAAATGCTAAATTGATATCTCCTTTATACATTGCTAAAACAAATCTATCTAAAAATCCTAATTGTAACCCTGCTTCTCCATCATATGATGAAGTCACATCATTTCCATTTTCATCTGTATAATCATATTCTTGTTTGTTTTTGGTATTTGTTGCAACAATAGCACTATTATCTGTACTAAAATAGATTCTTGGTTCTGTTATATTGACAACCTCATCACTTCCAGATACATTTTTTTGGATATATTCTATATTACCTGTCTCTGAACTTTCTGTTGCTGATGTTATAATTTCTCCATATCCATGTGTATATTCATAGGTTTTATTACTATAAGTTCTACCTGAACTTGTAATTTCTCTTGGAGATAAGTATACAATTTGTTCTTCATCACCAATTTTATATTTTGCCAAATTAGCACTTCTATATGTATAATATCCTGTACTCGTTTGTGTATTTTCTAAAGTGATTACTACTGCATCTTCACTAATGATTGGTATATTATTCACAATATTTGTATTTTCACTTAATTCTTGTTCTGTTACTGTTCCAGAATATTCTACTGCCTGCTCTTCTACATCTAATCCATAAGCATTTTTAGTATTTTCTATATTTTGCGAAATATATGTTCTTTCTCTATCTAATTCATTAGAATTTACATAGATCAAGTCAAAGACTACCATAACCACAAATAATGCTACTAAATAAATAGGAATAACTGCTAAATTTTTTAACACTTTTGCTGTATTTTCTTGTTTAAAATATTTTAAGGCTCTATATGCAAAAATAACAATAATAAATGCAAATATAATATATCCCCATAATCTAATAGTTGCCTCTGTCATACCCGCACCATTAATTTCTATATTATCATCAATCGTTAGAATTTTTCCAAACATTAAATTCTGTGTACCTAATATTGTAATGATAGCAACTCCCAATATAATAAATAAAACATTTCTTGTTAATTTTTTCATAAATAAACTGTCTTTTAACATATTTCTATCCACACCATCAAAATATCGATTAAATACAAGGATATAATATGCTGTCATGTATATGGTCAATCCCACAACAATTCCTACTATGTAATATACAATCATCTCAATTAATGGTTTTTGGAATACATAATATGCAATGTCTAATCCAAATATAGGATCTGTTATTCCAAAAGATGTATTTGCCATCACTAACATAATATTTTGCATCATCCTATTTGAAACAAATACACTAACAATAATAGAAATTACCAATGATATGGATTTATTTAATAATTTAGGCATTTCTTTTTTTTCTTTATCAAAAAATGGTTTTAATCCTTTCTTGATTCCTCTATTGGTCATATAAATAACAAAGAATAATATAACAAAATTGATTGCCATAATTGTATATCCATATCTTAGATTTGTATAAAATACGTCTAAATAATTTTCTCCTAATTCTAAATATTCTAAATAACTTCCTCTTACTTGGATATATGAAGTAATCGCAAAAATTAAGATAAATACAATTACTAATATCATTCTTATTTTACTTTTTTTCTTTGTTTTTTCTGGTTGATTTGTAGTATTTTCATCTTGCATCGCTTCTTTTTTTTCTTCTTCCAAAATGATTCCTCCTTTTCTCTAGCATCTCCTTTTATTTCTAATAAATTCAAGTGACATTTCTTATAAATTTCAGATTCTAATTTTTTACCAATTCAATCTTAAATGAACTTTAAGAAATATCCCTCAAATTCAAAAAAATTATTTAAATAATTGCTTTTACAAAATCTTCTGCATTAAAGATTTCCATATCATCAATTTGTTCTCCTACACCGATAAACTTTACTGGTATTTTGTTTTCTTCTACAATACCAATAACAACTCCACCTTTTGCTGTACCATCTAATTTGGTTAATATCAATCCAGTGATATCTGCTTCTTCTTTAAATGCTTTTACTTGTGAAATGGCATTTTGTCCAGTTGTTCCATCGATTACTAGTAATACTTCTTTATCTGCTTCACTCATTTCTTTATTGATAACTTTTTGAATTTTGTTCAATTCATCCATTAAATATTTTTTATTATGAAGTCTACCAGCAGTATCAACAATTAACACATCTGCATTTTTTTCTCTTGTTATCTTAATAGCATCATATACAACAGATGCTGGATCTACTCCTTCTTCTCGTTTTACAATATCTGCTCCAGAACGTTTTGCCCAAATCTCTAATTGTTCTACTGCAGCTGCTCTAAAAGTGTCTGCTGCTGCAACAACTACTTTTTTTCCATCTTTTGCTAAACGATTGGCAATTTTTCCAATTGAAGTTGTTTTTCCTACCCCATTTACACCAACGATTAGTATGACTGATGGTTTCGTATTTAAATGTAAACTTATATCAGTTACCTCTAATATTTTTTGCATTTCTTCTCTTAATGCTTTTTTTACATCTTCTTCATCTTCTATTTTTTCTTTTTTAATTCTTTCTCTTAAATGATTAATAATTTTTATTGATGTGTCCATTCCTATATCGGACATAATTAAGATTTCTTCTAATTCCTCTAAAAAATCTTCGTCTACTTTTCTAAAACTACTGAATACACTATTAATTTTTTCATCAAATGATTTTTTTGTTTTATTTAATCCATTTTTTAATTTATCAAAAAATCCCATGGTTATTTTCCTTTCTCTTATTATTAGTTTTGCTTGTTATTTCAAGTTTCTTTTGACATTATTTATTTTAACATATTTTTTTTAATATTTCCATTCATTTCAAGATTTTGTTTAATTTATCTGGATTTTTTAGATTTTAATCTAACTGTTTACTTTATTATTTAAAACTTGTTCGTTTTTCTAATTATTGTGAATAAAATAGTTTTCCTATTTCTAATTATTATATCTATATATAAAAAAGAGAAACTTCATCTTTTTTGAAATTTCTCTTTTCTTTTTTCATTTTATTAATTATAAGGTTTGTCCCTTTTATCTAATCTATCGCGTATCTATTTTAACAATTTGAGAGATTTTTTGAGTCTGTCCCCAAAATCCCGATTTATTCTAATACAAATAATTCTCCTAATGGTTTTGCTTCATTTAATCTTTTAATTGCTTCTGCAAATAATGGTGCGATTGTTAATACTTTTATTTTGCTACTTTGTTTTTGTTTTTCTTCTGATAATGGGATTGTATTTGTAATTACTAATTCTTTTATTGGAGATGCTTCAATTCTTTGTACAGCATCTGCTGATAATACACCATGTGTGCAACCTGCATAAATCTCTTTTGCATGGAATCTCTCTAAAATTTTTGCTGTTTCAATTAAAGAACCTGCTGTATCTACTTCATCATCAAAAATAATGGCTTCTTTATTTTCTACATCACCAATTACAGTTGTTGCAATTGCTCTATCATCATTGCCTGCTCTTCTTTTATCTATTAAAGCTATTGGACATCCAAAATATTCTGAATATTTATATGCTTTTTTTGAACTTCCTGCATCTGTTGCTACAATTACCATGTCTTGTAAATTTTTTTCTTTAAAATATTTTTGTAAAATGTTTTGTGCTGATAATCTATCACAATTGATATTAAAATATGCTTGAATTGCTGGATTATGTAAGTCACATGTAATAACTCTTGTTGCTCCTGCTGCTTCTAATAGTTGTTGCATTAATTTTGCTGTTACTGGTATTCTTGGTTGATCTTTCTTATCTGATCTTGAATAAATGTAATATGGTAAAACTACATTTATATTTTTTGCTGATGCTCTTTTAAATGCATCTATTGCAATTAGCAACTCCATAACTCTTTCATTTACTGGAGGTGTTGTTGTTTGAACAATATATATGTCTTGTTCTCTTACTGTTTCTTTAATTTGTACGAATGTATTGTCATTTTTAAATTTTAGTATGTCCATTTCTCCTACTGGTAAGTTTAGATAATCACATATCTCTTTTGTAAAATTTTCTGCACTTTTACAGGCAAAGATTTTGATATTTTCCATTTTTCTACTCCTTTTATTTATTTTACCTTAATAGTATATCATCTTTTTTCAATTTTTCCAAGTATTATTCAAAATTCAACACATTTTTTTCATTTTTGTAAATTAAAAAAGTAAATTCTATTCAAATAAAAGTAAATAGTTTTTAATTGTACTTTAATATATATTGTAAGATTAAAAGAAAGTTGTATAATAG
>CAJFLB010000031.1 GCA_904387305.1 uncultured Clostridia bacterium | reverse complement strand
ACATTTCCAAGCCCGCGTCATTGTTCGGCGCCAAATTTTACGTTAGTAAAATTTGTGTGCAATCGTTAGAGCGAAGCGACGTTCTTGAATAGGAAAAACAAAAAACTCCAATAAAAAATTGGAGTTTTTTGTTTTTAATTGCTTTTATTTCTATCTTAAAAATGATTTTTTAATCTTTACTCTCTATCACAATTAAAATACCTTTTTCCATTTCAATATGTGCTATATCTTCTATCATTTCATTACTAATTCCTAAACTAGTTCCAATTGGTAAATTGTATTTATTTAAAGGATATTTAAAACCTTTTAAAGTTAATCCTTCTACTGTACTAGTTAATGGAATTAGTGATATATATTTTCCATAAGTCTTTTCTTTTTCTAAAGTCTTTTCTGTATTGATTAAATAGATTCGATTATATGTATCGATAATCTGGCATGGAATATTAGCTTCTAATGCGTCTTTTAATATATGAATGTTAGCAATCGCATGATCCATTCTTTTCCCTAATGCTCCTAGAATTGTAATCTCAGAACTATTTATTTGAATCGCTAACTTCAAAGCAATATCTGTATCTGTATTATCTTTTTCAGCATTATATGTATGAAAAATAATTTGTGGTTGCTTTTTATAAAATTCTAAAATTTTAGGAGAAACAGAATCAAAATCTCCTACTACATGATTTGGTATTATTTTTAATTGATATAATGCTTCTAGCCCTCTATCTCCTGCAATTATATTTTGACCGTACGTGTTTTTCACAATATATTTTTAATTCTTCAATATTTATATCTCCACCTGACACGATTAATGTTTCCATTTATTTCTCCTTTTCATAACAAATCTTTTTCTATAATAAAAAGCCATGATAGATTCTAACTAGGAATGCATCATGGTTTTTATACTTTTTTATCATGTCTATGTAATTTTATTCTTCTTCTGGCGCTTCTACTGGACAAACACCTGCGCAAGTTCCACAACTAATACAAGCTGATTGATCAATTACGAATTTATCATCTCCTTGTGATATACATTGTACTGGACATTCAGCAGCACAAGCTCCACATGATATACATTTGTCTGTTATTTTATATGCCATTTATATTCACCTCCTTTAATTTTTTGTTCTACCTTTTGTTTTTACTGTATAGAACAAATCAACTTCTATCTTATCATACATACATTTTTTTCGTATAGACCTTTCTTACTCTTCTCTCATTCCTTCATCTTCTTTTTCCAATTTTTCTAGTTCTTCTAATTCTTTTTGATGTTCTATTTCTTCTTGGTCTAATTTTTCTTTTTCTGCATCTTTAATTACTTGAATATCTTTTACATTATATCTTCTATAAATATATGTATCTCCGTCTTTAATTTTTACTCTTACTCTTTCTTTAAGAGTTTCAATAGAATCTACTTCTCCTTCGCCTTCTTCTGTTTTTACAATTGCTCCTATATGTGGTAATTTCTTTAATTTTTCTTCATAAACTTCGCTTTCATATTTTAAGCAACACATTAATCTTCCACAGTTTCCTGATATTTTTGAAGGATTTAAAGAAATATTTTGTTCTTTTGCCATTTTGATAGACACAGCTTCGAAATCATTTAAAAATGTACAACAGCATAATTCTCTTCCACATACACCATTCCCACCAATTTTTCTAACTTCATCTCTTACTCCAATTTGTCTTAATTCTATTCTTGTTTTATATACTGCTGCTAAATCTTTTACCAATTCTCTAAAATCAATTCTTCCATCTGCTGTAAAATAAAATAATATTTTACTATTATCAAATTTTACTTCCACATCTGTTAATGTCATTTCTAATCCATGTTCTTTTATTTTCTTTTTACATACTTCAAATGCCTTTTTCTCTAATGCTCTACATTCATCATAATGTTTATAATCTTTTCCATTTGCAATTCTAACTACAACCTTTAAAGGCTCTACAATTTTATCTTCTGGAACAGTTCTATTAGGAATCATAATTTCTCCAAATTCTTCTCCCTGTGCTGTTTCTACAATAACTTTATCCCCTTTCTTTAGTTTCCATTTTTTGGGGTTAAAGAAATAGATTTTTCCTAATTTTTTAAACCTAACTCCTACAATATCTTTCAATTTACATCCTCCCACATATTAAATATCATATTATCTATACACATATCATAATTTGCATTTTGATTCAATCTTTTTTTCGTATTTTCTATGATATCAATACAATTTGCATATAGTGTGTTTTCTTTTGCTCGTTTTAATAATATTATATTGATATAATCTAATATATTCATAATTTCTTCTTTTGATTGATATAGTGGTTCTCCTAGTTTTATCAATTCTGTCATATCTGTTTTATCTAGCTTTTCTATCATATTTTCTATGCTTTCATATTGCTCTTTTTTATCTTTTAATAGAATAGCTTTTCCTATACTACCTTGAAATGCTTCTAACATATTTTGACTAATATTTGTCATTCCATATGTTTCTTCCATATATTGTTTTATATATTTTGATTCAATAGGTTGAAATGCAATCTTCATACATCTTGACTTTATGGTGTTTAAAAAAGCATTTTCATTGCTCCCTACCAATATGATTGTACTATATTCTGGTGGTTCTTCTAATGTTTTTAATAAACAATTTTGTGCTTCTGTTGTCATTTTATCAGCATCATTGATGATATATACTTTTCTATCAGAAATAATTGGTTTTTCTTGTATCTTCCTTTGTAAATATCGAATTTGTTCAATTTTTATACTATTTCCGTCTGGTTCTAAGTATAAAAAATCAGGGTGATTATGAGATATAAATTCAATACAAGATTTACATTGATGACAGCCTTTTTCGTTTTCATTTGTGCATAGTACACTCTGAGCGAAGTTTTTTGCCATTATTTGTTTTCCTATACCTTCTATTCCCACGAACATATAGCTATGTGATACTTTATTTTCGTAGACTGCTTTTTTCAATTCATTCTTTATCGGCTCATTTCCAATTATTTCATCGAACATTAATGCTTTCGCTCCTTTTCTATACCTTTATTATTATATACTAAAGTCATCTATTTTTCAAGAACAAGTATAACATTGTTATTATATCATCGTAGTGTTTATAATTCAACCATTACTCTTATAGTACATTATACTAAACGAAGGTAGATAATTCATTTTATCTACCTTCATTCTTTTCTTCTATCATAAACGCCTTTATCAGAATTCCTTTTATCTCCTACATATCCGGACTTTGCACCAACACTAGCATATTTTATAACCTTTTCTAACAGAGACTCTTCATCTCTATTTTTTAATCTACATGTCCCCATTTATTTAATGGCCATATTCTTATTGCTACCGTGCTTTCTATTTTTTCTAAAGGTATACAGCCAAATGCTCTACAGTCTGTACTATGTGGTCGATTATCCCCCATTGCAAATACTGAATTTTCTGGAACAATAAAATCCGAAAAACCTACTCCTTCTATATCTGTTACAACTCCATCTTGCAGATATGGTTCATCCAATTCTTCTCCATTTATATATACTTTTCCTTCTTTAATTTCCACATGTTCTCCTGGAAGTGCAATGACTCTTTTTATATAACTTTCTTTTCCGATTTCTAATACATATTTTACAAATTTACTAAATATATTAGTCGGTTCATTTTCATACCTGGCAACTGGATTATCTGTATCAATTTCTGAACTTGTATAGAACTTTTTTGTTGGTGCCTCAAATGTAATAATTTCTCCTCTTTCTGGTAATGTTTTTGTGGTTCTTGACCATCTATTTAACCATAATCTTTGTCCTTCTTCTAATGTTGGATTCATTGATACTTGCTGAACAATGGTTGGTGTTCCTATAAAATATCTGAATAGTAAGGCCAATACAATTGCTATAATGATACAATATACCCATTCTAATATTTCTTTTATCTTTGGATTCAACTTTCTCTCTCCTTTAACTTTTAAAAATCTAATTTATTATACATTAATTCTTTTTATTTTTCAATTCTAATTAGTATTTTTTTTATAATTCTCAATCTTTAATATTTCAGTTCAGTGTTCATTTCCTCGAAGGCATATATATTATATTTTAAGCAAGTTTCGTGGGGACCGACACGTTACATACTCTTATTAAATCAGCGGCAATCCCGTGGAAGCTGGTTTAGTTAGAGTATGTAAAGTGTTGGGATAGCGAAAAATATAATATATATGCCTTCGAGGAAATGAACACTGAACTGAAACTCTTTAATCTTTTGTTGGAATTCTAATGACAACTTCTGTACCTTGTCCCACTGTACTTTTGATATCAATACTTCCACCATTTTTATCAAGTATTTCTTTAGCAATAGAAAGTCCTAAACCAGTTCCCCCCATTTCTCTTGTACGTGCCTTATCTACTCGATAAAATCTTTCAAATATTCTAGATAAATCTTCTTCTGGTATTCCAATTCCATTATCAAAGATTTTTATATAAGCATCATTATATACAAATCCTACATATATTTTAATTTCTCCACCTTCTGGTGTATATTTAATACTATTTGTTAAAATATTTAAAATGACTCTTTCTATATCATCTTTATCTGCATAAACTGGTGGAACATCTGCTGTTACAAAAGAATTTACTGTATGATTTTTCTTTTTAATTTCTATGGCTAATTTATCTTGACATTTCTTTACCAATTCACCTAAATCAAAAGATACTTTTTTAACCCTATTTTTATTATTATCATATCTTGATAAAGTTAATAAATCTGTAACAAGTCTTGCCATTCTTCGTGCTTCTGATGCAATCACATTTAAGAACTTGTCCTGTGTTTCTTTATCATATTCTCCTTCTAATAAAGTATCTGCATATCCCATAATAGATGTAATTGGTGTTTTTAATTCATGTGATACATCTGCCACAAATTCTTTTTGCATATTATCCAATTTTACATGTTCTGTTATATCTTGAATAACTGCTATCACACCATTTGGTCTATCTGATTCATTTTTAAAAGGTGCAAAAAATACATTCATATATTTATCTTCCACTTGGATTCTTTGTTCTGTTGATGTCCAATTTTCTAGATAAATAATTTTTTCCATGTTAATTCCTAATTTAAATTTTGCAAAAATGTCATCAAACGTGATATCTTCTGGTCTAATGCTTAAGAATTTTTTGGCTGCGGGATTAATTAAAATAATTTCTCCTTCCATATTAAATGCAATGATTCCATCTGTCATATGCAAAAGAATCGTTTCTATTTGATTTTTTTGTGTAGAAACCTCACTCAACTTTTCTTTTAACTCTGTTGTCATGGTTCCTATGACATTTTCTATGTTAGTCATATCTTTTTTGTTTTTTGATCTTTTTATTTCTTCTTTGCTTGAGTTTGACTTATCTTTTTTCTTTTCGTCTTCCGTTATTTTTTCTGCACTCTTTATGAGTTTATTAATCGGATATATAACAAATCTAGATAATACAACCGCAATTAAAATTCCACTCACAAAAAATACAACTCCAGCTATAATTAGAGCTGTAATATTCATATTTCGCATTTGTTCAATATATTGTGCTAACTGTTCTATATTCCCAATTTCTTTATTGCTAAGATTCATTTCTAAATTATTGATTGATTGTATATATACAAGACCCAATCCTGTAATTACAATAATACCTATTAAAAAAAATACAACAATGATTTTAAATTGAATACTTCTAAACATTTTTTCCCTCTCATTTATTTGGGGCTCTATCTAATAAAAGATTAAAACCTTTCATTATGCTCTTTTTGCTTTTATAGTTTCTAAAATTTGTGCATAAATTTTATTTTCCACATTATCAGTCGCAACTGTAAATGCTTTATCCCCCATATTTTTACATCTATTTTCATCTAATACAATTTTTTCTATATTCATATTTAATTTTTTCCCAGTTAATTCATTATCTAATATAATATCAGCTGCCCCAATATCTTGTAGTACTTTTGCATTATATAATTGATGATCATGGCTAACATTAGGTAATGGTACTAGTATGGATGGTTTTCCTATCCTTGCAATTTCTGTAATGGTCATCGCTCCACTTCTCGCTACAATTACATCTGCTATATTCATTATCTCTTCCATGTCATATATATATGGAAGAATCTTCATATTTTTTATACGATTAATATTTTTATTGTCATTTTCTAGCTCTTCTTTTACAATATCATATTGCTTTGGTCCTGTTGCCCAGATCATTTGGTAATCTTCATTTAGTACTTTTTTTATAATTTCCATTATTGCTTGATTAATTCTTCTTGCTCCTTGACTTCCACCAAATACTAAAGCAATTGGTATTCCCTTTTTTAATCCATATTTTTTTATAATTTCCTCTTTTTGTTGTTCTGTATAGTTTTGTTTTTTTATTTTCACAGGTGTCCCTGTATATACAATTTTTTTAGCATGTTTTATTCTGTCAATAGCATCTTTAAAAGACACTAAAATGGTATCTGTTTTCTTTGCTAACATTTTTACTGCTTTTCCTGGGAAAGCATTACTTTCATGTAGTACTGTTGGAATTTTCAATCGATGTGCTGCCGAAATGGTTGCACCACAAATATATCCTCCAGTACCTATAACAACATCTGGATTAATTTCTTTTAGTATTTTTTTTGCTTCTCCAAATCCTTTTAATGTTTTTATCATCTTTTTTATATTATCAATAGATATTTTTTTACTTAATCCATATGCATCAATCGTTTTTAATTCATATCCTGCTCTTGGAACCAAATCATTTTCCAATCCTCTTGTGGTTCCTATAAAAATAATTTTTGAATCTTTTTGTTCTTCTTGTATTTTTTTAGCTATCGCTAAACCTGGATTAATATGACCTGCTGTTCCTGCTGCTGCAATAACTACTTTCATTTCTTCTTCCTTTCTTGCTGTTGTTGGCGGGGTCTGTTTGGGGGCTGTTGGGACTGTTGGGACCAGATCTGTTTGGACCCATTGAGCTAATGGGTCCAAACAGATCTGGTCCCAACAGTCCCAAAACATACCCGGTCCCAATACCCCCCCTTAGCCCTCACTTAGCCTCCTAGCCCCTCTTGACTTATTTTCCTTTTTATATTATGATATTTTTAGTAAATTTAAGGAGGAATTTTATATGTCAGATATCATGTCATATTTATTTGAAACAAAAGCTGTAAGATTTTGCGAAGAAAACAAACCTTTTTGGTATACATCTGGTAAAATAGGTCCATATTTTATTAATACTCATTTTGTTTATGGAAGCGAAAAAGATGCAAGTGAATTATTAGCTTTTATCGATGAGTGTTTAAAGGATAAAGCAAGTTTACCAGAAAAAGTATTTCAAAAAGTGTTACAACAATATAATGAAAATGAAATTTATCATAATGTTATTGATACAATGAAAGACTATATTACAAAAAATATAAATGTAGAAGAAATAGACTATATCTCTGGTGGTGAAAGAAGAGATTGGTTCTTCTCAAATATGATTGCTTACCTTTTAGATAAACCTCATATTTCTATTTATAAAGATTTATCAACTGTTGTAAGTGATAGTAAATTTGAAAAATCAGAAACTATAAGTAATATTGAAAACAAAAAAGTATTACATATTGCTGATTTAGTAACCGTTGCTTCAAGCTATATTAGAGCTTGGATACCTGCTATTAAGAATATTGGTGGTCAAATGTGCTGGTCTTGTGTAGTTGTTGACCGTATGCAGGGTGGAAAAGAAAAAATTGAAGCTGAAGGTGTTAAAGCTTTTTCTTTGGTTAATGTTGACAATACATTATTTGAAACTGCTTATAAAAATAAAATTATTAATGAAAATCAATTAGAAATGTTAGAAAAATTCTTTGAAAATCCAGATGAAACAATGAAACAATTTTTAATCAAACATCCTAATTTCTTAGAAAATGCATTACATGCTGATGAAAAAACGGCTAAGAGAGCTAAACTTTTAGTTGATGGGAACTTATATGGGCTTAATTAATGAGCCCATTTTATTGTATGAAAACTATTTACATTTTTTAATACATACTTTCTAAATTTTAGCTCAAATTTGAATTACAAGAAAGAAGGACAATTATGAACCAAACACTACATTTAAAAAGACCTGCCTTTGCTATTTTCACAGATAAAGACGGAACTATGAATTTACAAGATAAAAACTTAAATAATATCTTTAGGCTTGTTCATGCAATGAATGGTATGATTATTCCTACAACAGGAAGGACAGTTGGAGATATTCACGAAGACTTAAAAGGAAATAAATTAATAAATCCACCTCTACTAATAGGAGATAATGGAGGTTCTATATTTTTTACCAAAAGTAAAGAATTTGTATACAAACAAACCCTAGATTCTGAAAAAGTAAAAAATGTGATTTCTCATTTTACTGAAATAGGTGGAAATCCTAAAATGATTCGATTAACAGATGGAGAATCTATATATGCAATTAACCATCCAGAAGTACAACAATATTACAGAAAAAAACATACTGTAAAATATGGAAAGGATATTGACAGTTTATTAACTATGATGCCAGAAATAACAAAAATTACATTGGCAGGTAGCAAAGTACAAATGAAGGATATGTCAAATTATGTTGAAGATTTGAATTTCTGGAGTGATATGGGAGCCACTAAATTTCCAAAAGCTAGTTACCAACACTATCGATTAGACGTTGCTGATAGAAATATTAACAAAGGAAATGCTGTAAAATTTATAAATTCTACTTTAAAACCACCTTATGGATATATGTGTATCGGTAATGGAGAAAATGATATCTCTATGTTTAAGCAAGCTATTGATGATGGTATGCTAATTGGAATCATGGAAGATTCCCCTCAATCTGTAATAGAAGAAATGAAAAACTATGTAGATTTGAAAAAGAAACGGCAAAATGGTTATTATTCCTGCTAATATAAATAAAGCTAATGCATATTTGTTACGTTTAGCTAAACTTTTTCAGCAAAAAATGAAAACTGAGCAAACCAATTCAAATAACGATCGTGGAAGTCAATTTAAACAATCTATTAAATTTAATCCACCTCCATTAGATATAAACTCTATAAATAATCATTCTGGAAATTCTAAAAAAAGAACTCCAAGAATAAAATAAAACTTGTATACATTTTTGTATACAAGTTTTTCTTATACAATAATTACAATAAACATTGCAACTATTCCTCTACTTTTTCAAACATATCTTTTCCAACTCCACATAAAGGACAAACCCAATCCTCTGGTAAATCTTCAAATTTTACTCCTTCTGCTTCATCATCATAAATATATCCACATGCCATACATCTATATTTCATCCTTATCACCTCCATATTTACACCAGCATTATACCAATTTAATGTCCATTCGTAAATAGTTTTTTCTAATTTATTTATTTTTCTTTTGAATTTGGTTTAATATTTAGAAAAAGCTTTGCTTGCACTAACGCACGCTTTCCTTATTGTATAGAAAAAATCTGCTTATATCTTTGCTTTACATAGATTTTTTCGTATACAACAAGGTTAAGCATCCTATATTTGTGAAGTACTGCGAAGCAGTCTTCACATTTGTGCGTCGAAATCTTTGATTTCGCTAATGTACGCTTTCCTTATTCTTACTCATTTTTTCTTTTCTTATTCTATAAATGACAAGAATAACAATTAATATAGAAAAAATAATATAGATCATAACAAACCATAAATTGTTTTGAATATTTTCAATGATACTATTTTCACTTTGCTTCTCTTCTTTCTCTCCCTCTTCTTGTTCTTCCAAAATCGCATTTAATTTTTGTATATTCATTTTTGTTTCTTCCTCTGCTATTTTTTGTTCCTCTTCGTTTCTTCTATAAATATTTACCCTATATTGTTTTATCGTATATCCATTTTCAGCCATCACTTGAATATTTACTACATTATTTCCATATTGTAGATTTTCTCCACCTGTTACTGCTACTTTTGCATTTTGCCTTTCTGGTATTGCTAAAATATTTAAGTTTTCAGTGGTATTAGACACAATCGCATTATATTGATATATATCATTTGAAAATTCTGGTTCTAATGTTACATTTTCAATTGCCAAAGTTTCTAAACTTGTATTTGCTTTTTCTAAATCTTTTGTTTTGGTAACAGAAATGGTGTATTGTGTTTTACTTGTTTTATCTGGCGAAGTAACTTCTATAACAATCGTATTTAATCCCTCTTTAAAATTTGTATTTCCAGTAGCAATAACCTTAGCATTTGGATTTTCTGGGGTAGCAATAACCTCTAATGCAGATAAATCTTCTGTCAAAAAATAATAATCTGTTATATTTGGAGAAAATATAGGCGTCATTCCCTCATGATTTAATCGCAATGTTTCTAATTTAGAATTATTGCTAGCTACTTGACTTTCTTCTGAAACCTCTATAATTTCTGTTTGTGTTTCTTCATTTGCTATCATCTCAATTCCATCTGTAAAATTTTGTACTTGAATACCTTCGGAATTATAGAATTCTCCTTGAATGGCAATATATTCACTTCCGATTTCTTTTGCTTTAAATGTATATTTTACCAATTCACAATTTTGTTTCGTATTTTCTCCTCCTGTTTCATCATACCAAACGGTTATGATTTTACTACCAACTACATTGGTATTTTTAGGTCCTGAAACATATTCTAATAATTCATTGTTAAAATATATCTGAATATCAAATGCTGCTACATCAATATTAGCTAAATTAATTGTAAAACTAAATTCTTCTCCATTTTTTATTTCTGTATTTGATACATTCAAATAAATGCTATCTTGACTTTCATTTTCTATAGCAAAACTTTCTATATAAATTCCTAAAAGGACTAGTAAAAATACCAAACAAAAAATTATTTTTTTCAAAATGTTCCTCCTCATAATTCTTTTTTTAGTTGTTTTTCCAGTAGTTCCTTTATTATTCTTTTTGAATTCATCGACGAATATACCGTGGAATAAATGTATAAATTCTTGGTTTTTAATAAATGAGGAAGCGCGAATAGCGAGAGGCTCGTTTATTTAAAACATAGAATTTATAATTTATGCAGCAAACCGAGGAAATAATGAAAAAAATAATAATAAAGGAACTAATGGAAAAACTAAAAAAATAAATCTCTTAATTGTAAAATTTGTACAATCATTGTACAATCTGCTTTAATCCAAGTATATGCCTTTGAATTAATAATAAATCCACCGATGTTGGTTTCTTACCATTTTTGTTAATATTCCCTGCTTTTTGAGATACAAAATCTAATTCTTCTAATTCTAATATATGTCTTTGCAATTTTAATAAGTCTACACTATTAATTTTTCCATTTCCATCAACATCTCCATAAATGAGAATCTCATATTCCGCAACTAGAGTTTGACTATCTGTATTGGTATAAATCTGAACTTTTGAACCAGTTCCTACTAAATCTTGATTTTGTAATAAATTTCCTACTTTATTTACAATTTGTATTTGATATTTTTCACTCACAAAAATATTTTCTAACAATTTTTCTACTGTTCTATTTTCTTCTTCAATCCTACTAATTTCATTTCCATTAACTCGTATATTGTCACTAAAACTTAAATCCTCTTCTGCTATTTTTTCTATTACATTTACTTGTATTGTCTGGTTAATATCCTCATCTTCCTCTGAAAAAACCTGTATATTCGTATTTCCAGTTTGAACAGCTGTAATAATTCCTATATCATTGACAGTTGCAATATTTGTAGTTTCAGACGCATATTGCACTGTTTTATTATTTGCATCATCTGGCTCAATATTTGCAAGAATTTGATATTCCTCTCCTTCTTGTAATGTTATATTTTTCACATTTACCTCTATTCCAGTGACTTTACTATATACCTCTATATCAATACTTGACTTTACTCCATTTGAAATAGCTCGTACAGTAATTGTTGCCTTCCCAGAAGATACACCATATATATTCCCATTGTTATCCACTTTTATAATCTTTTCATTACTAGAAATATATTCTACCGTTTGCTCTTTTGCTTCTTTTGGATAAATTTCTATATTTAATTTACTAATTTGATTTTTTTGAATAACTGGATTGTCTATTGATATTTTTATTTCCTCTACTTCAATTTCTGGCAATTCTTCTATATAATTTTGAAATACATACCCTACAATTCCATTTTCCAAAATTACTCTGTCCCATAATTCTCCACTTTGCTTTCCTTTTGCAATTCTTGTCATAATTTCATTTTTAGAAACACTAGTTATTTTTTCATAGCTTGTACTTGGTCCACTTCTAACATTTAAAGTAGTTTCTACCTTAGCATATACTTTGGTATTATCTTCTTCATAATCCGAAGGATTAATCGCTGGACTTTCTTCTTGTATTTCTGGCATGTTATCATATACAGGAATTATAAAATTCATATTCAAATCTAGTAAATTACTATTAGCATATCCTTTATAAATAATATTAGATTCACTATATGGAGCTAATACATTTGTCATATATTGATGCCAAAATAATTCTCCATTGTTGGTATCATGAACATGAAACTTTTGTAAGTAAATTGTATTTTGTCCAATATTAATATAACTTGAACCAATAAAGATACCTCCACCAGTAATAGCTCTTTCTTTGGTATTCCAAGGAATTAAATATTTTGTTTTCGTCGCCTCACTTGCTCCATTTCCATCTCTTGCATATTTTAATCCATTGATAATAGCTCCCATGTGTTCTGAAGAACTTGTCGCTCCTATGTTATAGAAATTATATAATCCTTCATATCCTGCTACTTTTCCACTAATAGAACTATGAGATAAAAATGCTCCCACTTCTTGTTTAATTCTAGAAGCTAAATGATAGGAACTCACCTTTGACTGAATACCTGCGCTATAGATTAAATCTGAATATTTTTTATTCATGGTTATATTACTTCCACTTGCCGTTAAGTAACTGACAATTTGATTATAAAATTCTGTACCATATAATATCTTTTCAATTCCATCTACTGAATTGCTATTACTATTAAAAGATAATTCTTCAAATTGAAAAATTCTTGATTCATTTAAAAAATTTCGTGGATCCATTGTATATAGTAATGATTGTTTTGAACAATCCACCCAACCACTATCTACCTCCACATTATATTCTCCTGGATTTGTATTTTTCCATCTATCGTGATAAGATTTCGGTACTAAATTTTTTCCAAATATATTTTCATTTTGAATCACATAATTCCAGTCTAAGTTAGTATATAAAGCTGTAAATGTCCAATTTGGATGATTCTTTTTCAATTCTTCTAAATATGGCTGATAACTTTCTGGAAAATTCTCAATCCCATCAACCATAGTCGTAGCTTTTACATTTTTTTTACTAGAAACATATATGGTTAGGAGAATAACGAAAATAATACATATACTATATCCAAAAATCTTCTTTATCATTTTTCACTCCTTTTATGTACGCATTTGTCAAATCCTTACTAAAGCTAAGTGTCAGTCCTTATTTCTTCATTTCGAATAAATGACGAATGTGATTGGAGTACCTGTAGCCTTTCTTAATACAAAATAAATGAGGAAGCGCGAATGCTTGTAGCGAGAGGCTCTTTTATTTTGTATATAGAAAGGGTAAGGTACGTATTGAGCCGAGGAATTTATGAGAAATGAAGAAATAAGGACTGACACTTAGCTCTACTAAAGATTTGATTAATGTTTCATATAACAAAGGTAAACTTCTTATATCTTTACTGCCTTTACTATAATTCTTTTAGAAGAATCTGTCGTACAGGTAATTAAAGTGACTTCTATTCTTCCATCTGTTTTTTGTGATAAACATTGTGTTTCATTTGGTTCTACTATTTCTACTAAATATATTTTATAAATTCCTTCATGATTATTTGTATCTACTAATGTAAAGGTATCTCCAATTGATAATTTTTTCAAATCATGAAACATATTTTTCGTTATATAATTGTGTCCAGCAATACAAAAATTTCCTACCTCATTGGGATTCCCACCATAAAACTTTGTAACAGATACGCCTAAAGCTTGATTGCTATATTCCGAAATAACATAGGTCTCTAAATTTATTTTCGGTATCTCTAATTTTGCAATTACAGGATATCCCTTATATGTTGTCAAAATGCTTCCTTTTGTTTGATGAATACTTGTATCTTGTGTGGTATTTTCACTATCCTTTATTGTATCTTCTTCTGGCATTCCACTTCCTGTATTTACATTTTCTGTACTAACGAAACTAGTTTTTACTTGTTTATCCACATTTTTTGTCTTTTCTTTTACTATCCATTGATTAGCAACTATAAAACTCATCATAAATATAGTTATTGCAACACTAATTAAAATAATTCTAATTTTTCTATCTTTCGTTTTCAAATTAGATTCCTCTATTTATTCTTCTTCATACTAAAATATAAAGAAGTACTAATAATAGCTATCACAATAACAACTATTGGGATATATAAATTGATACCTGTTTTGGGCAATTGTGTTGGTAAGTTTTCTTCTGTTGTGTTTGTAGTATTTTCTCCTTCTATTATTCCTTCTATTTCATTATCTGCTGTTTCCTCTTCTGGTGGTGTGTTTTGTGTGTCTGCAACAGTTACTGTAAAGGTATTTTCTGCAATAACTGCATCTGAACTATCTCTATCAATTAGTTTAAAAGTAAGTCTATATTCTCCTGCTTTATCAAAGATACCTCTAAGATTTAATACTTTATTTACATTTTGTCCACCAATTGCATATCCAGATGGATCACCCCAGCCACTATCTATCAAGTCATATTCTGTCTGAGATTCATCTGTTCCTTTTAGTTGTACATTTCCTCCATTAGGTGTTGTTGCATCTAGCATAATTCTGGCATGGTCATAATTTTTTCCCATACTTGAACTTAAAGAAAGTACCATTTCTTTTTCAATATTTACAATTGGACCACCTGTATATGATAAATCAAATTTATAATCTTCATATCTTGGTTCTACCACAATATTTTTTTCTAATGCAATTGTTATATCATCATAACTTTCACTAGCATCAGGATTTGATAAACCTTCTGCTGTCACTGCTAAATCTGTTGGATTTGATGTAATAATTCCTTCTTTTGCTTTGAAAGTTATGTTCATACTTTCTTTTGGGTTTGTTCCTCCTGTTGAATCATAAAATACGACTCTTACTCTTGTCCCATTATCATTTGGTGTTCCACCATCTGTTTCCACATATTCTAGCAAATTGTTATCATATGCTATATCAAATGTATAGGCCCCTAATGGTTTTCCGAAAGTAATTGTAAGAGTTACTGTATCTCCAGGATTTACAGTATTTTTATTAATATCAATCTTTATATCATCTAACGCTGCTGCTTGTACTGGATTTGAGTTCAATATTAGTATAAAAGCTAATAAAATTGATAAAATAAGTAATGTATTCAATATTTTTTTCATTTTTTTAATTTCCTCCTTTTTTATTTTGTAATATTAGTATGTCTCTTTTTGATATTTTTATTAAATTTTGAAAAAGAAGAAATTTCCAATGTCCAATTGGGGACGTTTCTGTTTGGGACATTTTTATGTAAAGTTATTGTTAACTAATCTTTTTCTGGATTTTTGGGACGGACTCATTTTTCTCTTTTTTAATTTAAGATGAAAAAAATATAGAATATAAGAAATGAAACGATTTTATGTATCTAAATTTGAGTTTAAAAATTATTAATAAAACTGTAATTTTCTTTTCATTTTGCTTTTAACAAAAGTAAAAATGCAATAGAATACAGTTTCATTTTAGAATTTCTATGAAAATTTAGCTTATACAAAATTGTTGAATGATTTTGTATTCTATATTTTTTATTCTAATCAAATTCGAAAAAGGGAAAAATGAGTCCGTCCCCAAAATTCCTCAAAATGTCCCAAACAGAAACGTCCCCAATTGGACAAAAATGAGTTCGTCCCAAAAATCCCTTTTCAATTGGACAATTTTACATAAATATTTCACAAAACTGTTGTATTTCTAAGCATTTTAGGATATAATTACATTTGTTAGTTTTTATTTAATTTAAATTGTATAAAAACAAATATCAAATGGAGGTTTCATATTTATGAAAAAATTAGTGATTAAAGACTTATATAAAAATATAAACGAATATAAAGATAAAGAAATCACATTAGAAGGTTGGGTAAAAACCATTCGTGATTCTAAAACCTTTGGATTTATTGAATTAAATGATGGTTCTTTTTTCAAAAATGTGCAAATTGTATTTAGTGACAAATTAGATAACTTTGCTGAAATTGCTAAACTATCTATTAGTTCTTCTATAAAAGTAACTGGTACTTTTGTCATTACTGAAAATGCAAAACAACCTTTTGAAATACAAGCAAGTAAAGTAGAAATTTTAAATTTATGTGATTTAGAATATCCTCTTCAAAAGAAAAGACATTCTTTTGAATATTTAAGAACAATTTCGCATCTTCGTCCTAGAACCAATACTTTTAATGCTGTTTTTAGAGTAAGAAGTGTATTTGCATATGCTATTCATAAGTTTTTCCAAGAAAGAGGATTTGTTTATGTACATACCCCTATTCTTACATCTAGTGATGCTGAAGGTGCAGGAGAAATGTTTAGCGTTACTTCTTTTGACCTTTCCAATATTCCAAAAACAGAAGCTAATCAAGTAGATTATGCAAAAGATTTTTTTGGAAAACCTGCACATCTAACAGTAAGTGGTCAATTAAATGTTGAAACTTATGCAACTGCATTTAGAAATGTTTATACCTTTGGGCCAACATTTAGAGCAGAAAATTCAAATACTGTAAAACATGCTGCAGAATTTTGGATGATTGAGCCAGAAATTTGTTTTGCAGATTTAAATGATGATATGGATTTAGCAGAAGAAATGCTTAAATATACATTTTCATATGTTTTAGAACATTGTAAAGAAGAAATGGAATTCTTTAATAATTTTGTTGATAAGGGATTATTAGAAAGATTAAATAATGTTATTCATTCTGACTTTGCTAGAATTTCTTATACAGATGCGATTAAAGAATTAGAAAAAGTAAATGATAAATTTGAATTTAAAGTATCTTGGGGTGTAGATTTACAAACAGAACATGAAAGATATCTTTGTGAACAAGTCTTTAAGAAACCTGTATTTGTAACAGATTACCCAATGGATATTAAAGCTTTTTATATGAAACAAAATCCAGATGGAAAAACAGTAGCAGCAGCTGACTTATTAGCTCCTGGAATTGGAGAAATTATTGGTGGTAGTCAAAGAGAAGAAGATTATGATAAATTAGTCGCAAGAATGAAAGAGTTAAACATGGATATAGATAGTTACAACTGGTATTTGGATTTAAGAAAATATGGTAGTTGTGATCATGCCGGTTTTGGCCTAGGTTTTGAAAGAGCCATTATGTATTTAACTGGTATGCAAAATATTCGTGATGTGATTCCTTTCCCTAGAACACCTAAAAATTGTGAGTTTTAATGTCCAGTTGGGGACGTTTCTGTTTGGGACATTTTATGGAATATATTATAATTGAAAAGATGTTTATTAGAACTTGAATTTATAAACTGAAAAATATAGAATATAAAATTATTCAGAATTTTATATTCTATATTTTTTTATAATTTATAATTAAAAATAGATCCAGTCCTTCTTATTTAATAGTTTGCAAAAAATGTCCCAAACAGAAACGTCCCCTACTGGACATATTTAATATTGTCTTCCCCAAACGACCATCTTTGTTGCTGGTTTACCACAACATACACAAGTATCTCCTAAATGTTCTTGTTCAAAAGGCATACATCTAGATGGTGCACCAGTTTCTTCTTTTACTTTATCTTCACATTCTTGACTTCCACACCACATCGTTTTTACAAATCCTTGATTTTCTTCTAAATTTTTCTTTAATTCTTCCATATTGTGTGCAATGGTTGTTTTTTCTTCCATTCTTTTCTTACATACATCATACATAGATGTTTGAATATCTTTTAATAATTGTTCTAATTTCTCTTCGATTTCTTCTAATTTTACAGAAATCTTTTCTGAAGTATCTCTTCTAACTAAAACAGCTTCTCCATTTTCTATATCTCTAGGGCCCATTTCAATTCTAACTGGTACCCCTCTCATTTCCCAATCATTAAATTTATATCCTACTGAATAATTATCTCTATCGTCTAATTCCATTCTGAATTTTTTACTTAGTCTTTCTTTTAATTTATTCGCTTCCTCTAATACGCCTTCTTTTTGTTGTGCAATTGGTACAATGACTGCTTGAATTGGTGCAACAAGTGGTGGTAATTTTAATCCTCTATTATCTCCATGAGCCATAATAACTGCTCCAATTAGTCTTGTACTAATTCCCCATGATGTTTGATAAGCATATTCTTGTTCTCCATTTTTATTTTGGAATTTTACTTCAAATGGTTTTGTAAAGTTTTGACCAAAATAGTGTGATGTTCCTCCTTGTAAAGCTCTACCATCATGCATTAATGTTTCTACTGTATAAGTTGCTTCTGCTCCTGCAAATTGTTCTTTTTTGGTTTTTTGTCCTTTTAAGACTGGTATTGCTAATAGATTTTCAATAACATCTGCATATACCTCTAACATATCCATTGTGAATTTTTTTGCTTCTTCAGCTGTTTCGTGGATTGTATGTCCTTCTTGCCATAAAAATTCTCTGGAACGTAAAAATGGTCTTGTTTCTTTTTCCCATCTTAATACACTACACCATTGATTATATAAAAATGGTAAATCTCTCCACGAACTTAACCATTTTGAATACATTGTAGAAAAAATCGTTTCAGAAGTAGGTCTTACACATAATCTTTCTTCTAGTTCTTCTCCTCCTCCAATAGTTACCCAAGCAACTTCTGGTGCAAATCCTTCTACATGATCTTTTTCCTTATTCAATAAACTTTCTGGTATTAATACTGGCATAGAAATATTTTTTACTCCATGCTCTTTAAACTTTTTGTCTGCATAATTTTGTATATTTTCCCATATTGCATATCCGTATGGTCTAATGGCAACAAATCCTTTTACATCTGTATAATCTGCTAATTCTGCTTTCAACACAATGTCTGTATACCATTGTGGAAAATTTTCATCTATATTGGTAATATCTTTTACAAATTGTTTATCATTTTTCATATTTATCTCTCCTCATAATTATTTTTTTATTCTTGAAAATTGCTTACTCCTTCCCTTTCGGGCATTGGAGCCTCTTGCTTGCTATGAGGTTCATTGATATCTTTTGTATTTACTATATCTGTAATTTCCATATCACCAGTTTCAGTACTAGCATTCGTATTGTCAAGATTTTCACTTACATTATTTGTATTTTCTTCATTTTCTATTAAATCATCAATCACAATTTGTTGATTACTATCTAACTTATATCTTGGTAATTCTGGTAAATCTTTTAATGAGCTATAGCCAAACATCTTTAAAAACTCATCTGTTGTCTTGTATGACATTGGTTTTCCAGGTAAGTCTGTTTTTCCGGCCTCTTCTATTAATCCATATTCTAACAATTTATATACACAGGCATCTGCTGATACACCTCTTATTGCTTCAATTTCTGCTCTTGTAATTCTAGGATTATATGCAATAATCGATAAAGTTTCTAGTGCTGCAGTTGATAAATTTGGTTTTGTTCGTTTATCTAAAATTGGATATATGTATTCATATAAATCCTTTTTCGTTGCTAATTGATAACCATCTTCTACTTGGATAATTTCTATTCCTCGATTACTTGCTTTATAATCGTCTTGCATGCTTTTGATAATTGTATGAATTTCTTCTTCGTTTTTTTCTAAAACCAATATCAATTCACTAGATTTCACAATTCTTCCTGCTGCAAATAATATGGCCTCAATAATTGCTTTTGATTTTTCTATTTCCATATACTCTCCTACTTTTTCTTAAATTTACTATATATTATGTCAAAAAAAGCTTGTTGTGTCAAGGGTTTTAAGAGATTTTATCTTTCTTAATAATTTTCCTTTACTGTTTAATCTCCAATGTTACAGTTCAGTGTAGAATGCCTGGAAAGGTATTCTACACTGAACTGTAACTCTCCAATTCCTTGAAAACATATCTATTATATGTTAGTATAAACTTTTAGTAGGGAAAATTTGATAAAAAAATTGAATAAGAGATACCAATTTGATAGAATATTTTTGTCGAAAAAATATTTTAAAAGGAG
>CAJFLB010000030.1 GCA_904387305.1 uncultured Clostridia bacterium | reverse complement strand
AAGCGTAAAGATTTGTCGACGCGAAAAATTGCTATGCAATTTTTCTGTGCAATGTTGTTTTTTATGGTATAGGAAAAAGCGATTTTTCCTATACCATAACAATAGCGAGCTTTTTTGAACATTTTCTCTATTTATGACATTTTAAAGCTCGCGTCATTGTTCGGCGCCAAATTTTACTTTAGTAAAATTTGTGTGCATTGAGTTTATATATTAGAAAGTCAGTATGACTTTTCTAATATATAAAAAGAAATGAGGAAGCGGGAATAGCGAGAGGCTCGTTTCTTTTATAATTAGAAAGGCTAGAGTACGCATTGAGCCGAGGAATTTATGAAAAATAGATATACAAGAAACTCGTCATTAGAAAATTCATACCACTGAATAGTTATACATAATAAATCGACACATTTTATTTACAATCATACCAATTTTTTGCTTCTGATATTTCTGCTACAAGTGGTATCTTTAATTGTATAGCAGATTCCATCTCTCTTTTCATAATATCTTTTACTTCTTCTTTTTCACTTTCTGGCGCTTCAATCATCATTTCGTCATGTACTTGTAAAATAATTTTAGCTTCTAATCCTCTTTTTTTCAATTCTTTGTTCACATTAATCATCGCTATTTTCATAATGTCAGCTGCTGTTCCTTGAATTGGTGTATTCATCGCTACTCTATTTCCAAATTGTCTTACCATATAGTTTTTTGAACTCAATTCTGGAACATATCTTCTTCTATGGAATAAAGTTTCGACATATCCTTTTTCTTTTGCCTTTTCAATAATATTCTCCATAAATTCTTTTATTCCTTCATACTCTGTTAAATATTCATCTATATATTGTTTTGCTTTTTTTCTTGAAATTCCTAGTTGTTCTGCTAATCCAAAATCACTAATTCCATAAACAATTCCAAAGTTTACAGCCTTTGCATTACTTCTTTGTTCTTTGGTTACTTCATCAATTGGTGTTTTAAAAACTTTTGAAGCTGCTTGTTTATGAATATCTTCATTATGATTAAAAGCATCTATCATGTGTTTATCTTCTGAAATATGTGCTAATACTCTTAGCTCTATTTGAGAATAGTCTGCATCAATATATGCTTTTCCCTCTTCTGGTTTGAATACCTTTCTTACTCTTTTTCCTAATTCAAACCTTGTAGGGATATTTTGTAAATTAGGTTCTGTTGAACTGATTCTTCCCGTCGCTGTTATGGTTTGATGGAAAAAGGAATGAATTCTTTTGGTTTTTGGATTAATAAATGGTTTTAATCCTTCTACATATGTAGAATTTAGTTTCATTAATTGTCTATATTCTAATATCTTTCCTATAATCGGATCTTCTCTTTTTAGTTTTTCTAAAACATCTACATCTGTAGAATATCCATTTTTTGTCTTCTTAATAACTGGTAATTGCATTTTTTCAAAAAGAATTTCTCCTAATTGTTTTGTAGAATTAATATTAAATTCTTCGCCTGCCATTTCATGAATTACTTTTGTTAAAACTTCAATTTGTGAAGTTAATTCTTCTCCAAACGCACTTAATTCTTGTTCATCTACATACATTCCATTCCATTGCATACTAGATAACACTTCTACTGTTGGCATATCAATATTAGTATATAAGTCAAAGCTGTTGGTTTCTTTTAATTTTTGTAAAATCATTGTGTTTATTTTTTCAATGACATATACATATAAAGTATATTTTTCTGAAGCTTTTTTATCATTCTGCACATTATTTTCTTCAAATAAAGTCATTTGTTTTTGATTATCTTCTTCTCCTATATATTCTTCTATATCTAATTCTAAATATTGCATTGCTAAATTTTTAAGGTCTAATTTATTATTTGTTGGATTTAAAATGTAGGCGCCGATAGATATATCATTTTCAATTCCTTCTAAAGTAATATCTGCTTGTTTTAATAAAATATATATTTTTGTTAAGTTAATGCTTGTCTTTTTTATTTCTGCATCTTCCAATATTTCTTTTAGTTGTACTACTTCTTCTTGGTTTAGTTTTATATAATAGGCTTCTTGCGTGTCTGGATTATATACACTCATTCCCGTTATTTTTTCTTTTATGATATTTTCTGGTGATTCATCAGCCTCTGTTTGCAAGTAAAAAATCATATTTTTTTGTTTTTTTATAATATCGATAACCTCTTCTATTGATTTTTCAACCATTTTAAATTCTATTTTATAGTTTTCTTCTTGGCTATCATTTTTTTCACCTGTTAAATGAAAACGTTCAATATATCGATTAAAATTTAGTTCTTTAAATAATTTTAATACTTCTTCCTTGTCCCATTCTTCTACTTTAAATTGTTCTAAAGTATCTTCTATTGGAACTTCCAGATTGATGGTTCCTAATGTTTTAGATAATTCTGCTAATTCTTTATTATCTTTAATCTTTTCTCTTTGCTTTCCTTTTAAGTCATCTTCATCTTTTTCTATTTTGTTATATAGATTGTCAATTGAACCATATTTTTGAATCAAAGATAATGCTGTTTTTTCTCCAATTCCAGGAACACCTGGTATATTATCTGAGGTATCACCTTGTAATCCCTTCACCTCGATTAATTGTTTTGGTTCTATCCCATAAGTTTCTATAATTTTACTTCTATCAAATAAATCTGTTTCTGTCTTTCCCCCTTTTGTTCTAGGAATTCGAATCGTTACATTATCTGTTGCTAATTGAAAAGTATCTCTATCTCCTGATAATATGGTAACATGAAGTCCTTGCTTTTCTCCATATCTAGAAAGTGTCCCTAAAACATCATCTGCTTCATATCCTTCTTTTTCGACAATGTCGATATTCATAGCTCTTAATATTTCTTTAATTAACGGCATTTGTTCTGCCAATTCTTCTGGCATTCCTTTTCGGTTAGCTTTATATCCTTCATATAGTTTATGTCTTGCTGTTGGTGCTTTTAAGTCAAATGCCACTGCCATATATTTTGGATTCGTATCTTCTATTAATTTAAATAAAATTGCTAAAAAGCCATATACCGCATTGGTATATTTTCCATCTTTTGTTGTTAACATTTTACTTCCCATAATTCCATAAAATGCTCGATTCATGATACTATTTCCATCTATTAAAACAAAATTATCCATTTATTACCTCCTAGTTATGTCCTATTAGGGTCGTTTTTGTTTAGTATGTCCTATTAGGGACGTTTCTGTTTAGGACATTTTTATGTTGACTTATTGTAGGATCCACTCTTTTTTCTAATCCTTTACTGACACCACTCTTCTGGTGGAGAAACCGGTACTTTTTTACTATTCTCATTTGCTAATTTTTGAGAATCTTGTATATGCTTTTTCATCCTTACAATATCTATTTCATTCATACCTGTTTGCATCATAATTTCTGGTATAGAATGATTTAAATTTATTAATTCTATCGCTCTATTTCTTTTGATAGCTTCTCTAATCATAGTCCTTAGTTCTTGTAAATCTTTCTTCTCTTGTACTGTTAAATCTGGTTTTTGCATACAAAATGTAATAAATCCATTTGCACTTGTATAATTCTTTTGACTTATGCAAGCTTTAATAAAAAATGTATTATAAGTCATATTAGTCAAATCTAAATATTCTAAAACACTTTGAAATGTTTCCATCGTTTTTTGAGGTATATTTTTTAAATCTTCTGCATATCTTTCTTGACATAATTTGATATATTCCATAATTTGGTCTCTACTTCTTTTTGACTCTTTAAAATCATCTACAATCTCAATACATCTATCTTCCAATTCCTCAAATTGTTTATCTTTTTCTATTTTTTCTTTTATTTCAAAAATATATTTTTTATCTTCTTCTTCAATTCGATTTTTATCTATATTTTGTTCAAACTTTAATTGATGATATATATAATTTTGTATCGCTACTTCTCTATCTACAATTTCTTCATCATAAAGTATGTTCGCTCTCTGTTCAACTTGTTTTTCTGTCAAATTTGTTTCTTTTGCAATACTCTTATAATCATATCCTTTTTCTAATAATGTTTTCAACCCTTCTTCCTGCATTTCTAAAAAGTTTCTTTTATTTTTAAGATCTCCAGATATTCCTAAAATTACAAATGTTTCACTCATTCTTGCAACATACATTTTATAATAAGATTGTTGACTAACTTCTAAAATTTTTTTTAGCAAAATCTGCCTTCAAAAAAATAGTATTTGCCTCTTGATATATTTTATCAAAAAATTCTGGTGTTATGTTTTGTCTAAAATACAGCGCATATTTTTTTATAATTCTCGCCTTTAATTTTGCCATATAAGCATCTGATAATCTTAAATTTCCGAATATAGCTGTTTCTCTTCCTGTTTTCACATTTTGTCTTATTGCTTTTAGATTTTCATTTGTAATAAAAAGTATCTTTTCTGCAAATTGTACTTCTGAAAGCTTTTCTCCATATTGTTGATACAGTCTCGTAAATTCTTTATAGTTAATCATGTCTCCTATACAATGTTCTCTACTTTTCAAAAATCTAGTTCTTATACGTTTAAACTCGTCTTTACTAACTTTTTCATTTAATAAAATAATTGTATTTTCATTACTATCTGCTAAAATAACCGGAATCCTATATGGCTTCATGTCTAAGATTTTTTCTCCAAAGAATTCTTTACTCATTCCAAATCCATATGTGTCATATAGTCGTTGAAACTTTTGTCCTGATATAGAATCTCCCATATGTAATCTATTTTCTTTTATTATTATATTTCTTAACTGTTTCAATTCTAGTTCATTATATACTTCAAATTCATCTATATTAAAAACTCTTGTTGTTTTGCATTTGCCCTTTTTTAATTCTCTGAATTGTGTTACATTTATTTTTAAAATTTTTTCTGCAAAATCTATTTCTTTAATGACAAATGCATATTTTCTATATAGATATAAAAATTCTTCATAAGATATTCTTTTTCCTTTATAAATATGTTCATTTTTCTTTATTTCTTGGCATACTTTTTCTTTTATTTCTTCTGAAATGTCTATGTCACTAAGAATGATTGAATTTGGTGATTTTCCTTTTTTCAAGTTTTTAAATCCTACTCTTGATATATCTAAAATTTCTTCTGCAAACATTTCTTCTGATAATTTTCCTGCGTATTTTTCATACAGTCTTTGAAATTGTTCATATGTCATTTCATCTTTTATGTGTAGGTTTTCACTTTTTATCGTATTTTCTCTTATTTCTAACAAGCTATCTAAATCAAGTGTTTCATTTTTCCAAATTTCAACTTCTTCTATTTTTTTATGAATCAAATTTTTTGCTTTTCCTTCTGAAATTCCCAATATGGTTTTAGCAAAATCATATTCTGTATACAATTCTTTTCCATAAATCTCATAGATTTCTTGGAATTGCGAATAGGATATTTTATCTCCTATATGTAATTTTCTATCTTCTGCTACGGTATTTTTTATTTCTTTTATTGCATGATTCGCTTCTCTAGTCTTTTTTCTTATTTCTTTTCTTATGGCTTTTTCAGGTATTTCCTTGCGAAAATATATATCATCTGTGCTTGTAAAAATGGTTGCTCTATCTGTTTTATCATATTTTATACAAGATAATGAATGACTAGAAATGTCTAATATTTTCTCTGCAAATAATGCTTCTGATAATTTTGTAAATATTGATTGATACATTTGTTGTATTTCTTCATAAGATACCGTTTTTCCTTTTTCCAATCCAAAATTTTTTATGACATATTGTTTGATAAAACATATATATTCATCATCTATTTCTTCATTTTTTAATATTCTACATCTGTTTTTCTTAAGACTATAATAATCACCTCTAGATAAATCTAAATATATTTCTCCAAAATCTTCTTTAGATAAACCTTGACCATATTGATTATATAATTCTAGAAACTGTTGATAATCAATAATATCATGAATATGAAGTTTCTCTTTTTTTATCATTTCTTGTCTTAATACTTTGGCTTGTCTTTTTTTAGTATTTATACTTCTCTCTACTGAAAATTCCATATATTCTCCTATTTCTCTACCCACTATATCTATTTTTCTAATCTTATTATAAAATATATATGATTATCTACTTATTTCATCATCATCAGTATTTAAAATATTATCTACTAATGGATTACATTCGACTCCTCTTTTCTCTGCTCTTTGTTTTTTTCCTTCTATAATTATCTGGATACAATCATCAAGATTTTCTATCTCACCATTTTTTATTTTTGCTAGTAAGTCATCTGTTTTCTTTTGATCTTGTGTTTCTTCACCATTATTTTTCTTTTCTTTTTCAAGTTCAATATTATCTGCTACATAAACAATTTTATCTAGCATATTCATTTTATCATCAGCACCTGCTACATGAGATGATATTGCATGCTTAATTCTGTCAAATTTTTCTGGATTGCTCTCTCTATCAAATTCTTTTTCAAATAAAATAGCACCTGCTTTTCCATGTAAAACCCCTGGTGATTGAAAAATTTCAAAATCATACATTGTCACTTCTCTAGTAGCACATAATTCGAGCATCTCTTGGTTAGTCATCGACTTTCCTATATCATGTAAAAGTGATGCAATAACTGCCTCATCAACTGGTACATTGTTTTTCTCTGCCAGTATTTTAGCCACTTCTGCCACCCTTATAGAATGATTTAATTTTCTCTTATTTTTCATTAAATATTTTTTCAAGACCTCTTTAGCATTATTGATTGTTATATCCATTGGTTGTTGTCCTTGTGATTTACCTTTTAATAATGTTTGATCTTTCATTTTTTCTTTAACAAAACGAATAACTTCTTCAATTACCTTTTGATTATAATCATTTTGTACCACTAAATCATATTCTTTACTAGCATAATCCGTTCCTAATACATTATCTCTCTCATTCATACTTTTTGGTGTCATATATGTTTCTCTATTTTTTAACGCTGCTAGTCTTTCTTCTGCGTTTGCTTGTATATATATGGAGCAATTACATTTATTTACCAAATCTGTATTAGGTAGTCCCCACCACTCTATAATACAAGCCTTCTCTCCGCTTTTTTCTCTTTCTTTGAGTTCTCTCTCAACTTCAGATTCTAAATCATTTCCAATTATTTCATAAATCCTTGAAAATATTTCTTTATTATTCAATATAATATCTAAATCAATTTTTCCCTCTTTTAATACACTCTGTCCATATTCTTTTACAATTCTATCTATAACTTGTTCTTTGTTCATTAATCTAGAAAAAACATTATCAATAGAAATGACACTACTTCTTTCTATGGCTTCTGCTAGCTTTTCTGCAAAATATGATTTTCCACTCCCAGATTTTCCTGTTATTCCTACTAAAATCATTGTAATCTCCTATCCTCTTTCTAAATTTTAAAAATTCGTAATTTTTGATTTTCTTGTATTTTGAAAAATGTTTCTAAAATTCAAACACACAAAAATCCCAAGTAACATAAAAAATGTAAATGGTGTTCCATTTCTCCATCCCTCTCCATTTATCAAGAAAACACTATTGGCAAATTGACTAATCAATGCTATTTGAACAACAAATTGCAGCATCTTTTTCTTTTGCCACATCATTAATGGAAACAACCACATAATATACCATGGTTGAAAATTCGTAATTAATAAAAATAGGAATGCTACTAAAAAATATTCTGTTTTTCTCATTTCTTCTCTAAATTTTATCTGTTTTTTATATAATAATGTCAAACAGGTAAAGAAATAGATGATGATAAATGAAATTAGAAATACTCTATTTACTTTTGAGACCAAATCTGGTATATCAAAATATTCCATTAGTATAATATAAAAGTTTTTCGTAAATTTCTCTTGTTGGGTCATAATTCCACTTAATACTTGTATGTCTTGTATATATAGTAAATACGTAATCGCTACTATAAATACAAATAGCATACCATATACAAAGCATTTCTTCAATCTTTCCAAAGGCTTTTTATCTCTAAAATAGTAAATAATCATAAATGGTAATAGTAAAATCGCAAAATATTTTATGGCAGTAGCTAATGCTAAAAATACAATACTAACAATGATATTTTTCTTTTTTAATAAGAAATATAATGCTGTAAGTATACATGTCACAACATATATATCATTATGTACATTGGCAATTCCTTCTATAAACATGTATGGATTTAGTCCATATAATAAAACAAATAGTTTTTTTCCTGTTAATTTATAGATAAGATAACAATTTACTAAATGAATTACCATATTTAGTAATTTAAACAGCAATAATGCGATATCTATATTCCCAAAGGAAATCCCTGCTACTATTTTACAAATTAATGTCCAAACAGGTCCATATACAACTGTTGTGCTTCCCCAGTCATTTTCATACCCTTTTGCTAATACCGTATCTTGTTCTAAATATTGGCTATTATCTCCACTTTCTACAAAGTCTTTTATTGTTACATAATATGGATTTTGTCCATATGCACTCTCTAATCTTCCTACTCCTAAATAATAAAATACATCTGAACTTAAGAATGGCACAACTATGACAAAAATTAGTGAGATGATTGCTATATAGACATACATTTGTTTATTAGTTTTAAATAATTTATCTCTATTTTTGACAATTAAAAAATAGAATATAGTTAATACTGTTAAAATTACAATATATATTATCGTTTGCTCCACTCTATTTGTATCATCTAAACAAAATTGAAAATATTCATTAAAGTTTCGTATTGTTCTATTCTCTACTAGATATTGTATAGAGGGAATAGCAAATAAGATAGAAGCTAGTATAAAAACTACCATTATCACTTTTTTTGAATTTATAAATCCTATTACTTTTTCCTTCATTCTTTTCTCCTATATACTTTTTTCATTTGGGGCATTTGGGGACATTGTTCTCCAAATGTCATCAAAATTCAAAAAACTGAAATACTTCTGGAAGAAATGTTTCTAAATAATTTATTTCTGCATTTATAAATGTTCCAACAAAGTTAATTAAAATGCTAATCCCTACTAATATAAGAACTGTTATCAAAATTATTTTTTTAGTACTTTCTTTTTTCGCATTTTCATACATTAGGAACCAAATTATCATTGCGACTATAGAAAACATCCAAAAGAAATCAACAGCATATCGTTGTATTGTTCCTCCCATGTATACGTCTAACATGCACATTACTATGCCAACAATTGGTAAAGTAATCATCATTCCTTTTAAAATAGGATCTTTAACTTTTTTATAATATTTATACAAAAAAATACAACTTATAATTGTTAAATTAAAAAATAGAATTCCACAGACAATTCCCCCATTGCAATAATTCGCTGTATGGCCTTCTGTACTATAATCTGTATATATATATGGATATTCTTCCTTCAAATGTGGTGGTTCTAATAAATATTGATACATTCCTTTTGGAATGTCTTTATATCTTTCTGACAAATCTGTAACATCTACTATAGTTAATTGATATTTCGCTCCAAATTCAAGAATACTCCCAAATCTTGCATAATTGTATAACATTAATGGAATTGCTACAATAATATATGGAATTATACTAGCAAGCAATGGCTTTTTTAAAGATTTATTTTGATATGCTTGTTTTAGGATTATGTATAAAAACGGTAATAGTAGAATCGATGCTAATACTAATGTTGGTCTACATCCTACCGCTAATGCCATAGACAAACATGCTAAAAATAAATATTTTAAATTAACTTTTTCTTTATCATTTGTTGCTTTAAACATACAGACAAGTCCCAATTGAACAAAAAAGTATCCTGACATTAAAGTTAATTCATAAGCCCACATCCTCCAAGTATTCCATATATATAATCCGGAAATACAGCCTGTAATAATAAATAGAAATAATAGATTAAAAGGGATTTTTTTAAACCAACGTTTATAGATTTGTATAATTAACATCGTACTTGCTATCATTGATAGACTAACAAATAAGAAAGTTCCTATATTTGTTGGTAAATAGAATCCTGTTAAAAGTTTAAATGGTACAAATATAAGTATTGCTGGAACAATTCCAAAATACACATAATATTGTCCATTATAATATGCTGTATCAAAAGAAAGCTCTACTCCTTCTCTTTGGTTTGGATCATACGGATTTTCTAGATTTTTTAATTCTTCTGATGGTTCTATACTTATACTTAATTTTCCTTCTAATATTGCATCTACTAAATATTTATTATAAATATCATTCTCTTCTCCTAGATAATCTGATATAAAATTTGGTTTTATTGCCAATAAAACAATAAGTAAAAGTATAAAACCAATAATAATCATTTTCTGAGAGGTTTTTCCTGTATATGATTCTCTAAATATATTTACCTTATATAATACACTTCCCATTATGATAATGAAAATTAGTATAATTAACATAGTATAATACCCCTTCTATTTTTTTATCTCATGATATTCTTTTTCTGTATTCACTTTCCAAATATTCGATTTATCTTTTTTGCCTTCTTTTATATTCCTAACTGCTTCTATTGCTGTCAACATTGCATGATCCATATTATTATATCGATGTTGTCCATTTCTTCCAATACAATATAAATTTTCTATTCCATTTAAATAATTTATCAATTCATCCATTTTTGCATATGTATCAAAATATGCAGGATATGCTTTTTTTATTTTTTCCATGTGAGTATCTTTAATGATTGCTGTATTTTCTAATATTCCTATTTTTTTCAATTCTCCAATTGCCATATTTCTAAAGTCTTGTTCTGACATATTCCATAATTCATCATTTTCATTACAAAAATATTCTAACCCTATCCATACGGTTTCTTCCGGTTTTTCTACTAAATATGGTGACCAGTTATTAAAAATTTGTATTCTTCCTACCTTCACATCTGGTTCTTGGACATATATCCAGCAATCTGGTACAATATTTCCTAATGTTTTTATGGTTGTTTCATTTTTTATTTTCAATCTATCCACTAAAACCCCTATGGTTATAAAGTCTCTATATGGTAAATGACTTGCTATGTCTAACATCGTTTCTGGTGCTTTTTCTTTTTCTATATTTTCTACCAAATCCTTTATAGGCATAGATGATATAAATATGTCTCCTGTAAATTCTTTTTCCTTTCCATCATGCAAACATACTACTGATTTTATTTTTCCATTTTCTTTTATTATTTTTTGTACTTTATATCCTCGTTTTATCGTTACACCATTTTGTTCTGAAATTTCAGCAAGTCTTTCCCACAATTGTCCTGGTCCATATTTCGGATACCAAAATCGTTCTATTAAAGATGTTTCTGCATTTTTATTATTTTTTATTTTTAGAACTTTATATACCATATCTTTTAAAATTGTCGCTACAGATAGCCCTTTTGCACGTTGTTTTCCCCAATCTGGTGAAATTTGACTTGGATGCCTTCCCCATACTTTCTCTGTATATTTTTCAAAAAACATTTGATATAATACTTTTCCAAATCGGTTAATATAAAAATCTTCTAATGATTCTTCTTTTCTTTTAAAAATAATACTTTTTAAATAACTACATCCTGCTTGTATTGTTTTCTTCAATCCCATATTTTTAAAAGTCTCTAATTTGATTTCTATTGGATAATCAAAAAATTTTCTATCATAATATATTCTAGATATTCTATGTCTTATCAACATAACATTATCTTCTTTTTCTGGATCTGGTCCATCTTTTACTAACTCTGCTGGTCTTTCTAATACTTTATCATCAAAAGATTTTTCTCCTTGTAAAGGCGTAATTTCTTTCCAAAAATTCATAATGCTTTCATCTTTTGAAAAAAATCTGTGTCCTCCAATATCCATCCTGTTTTGTTTATATTGAATAGTTTTAGATATTCCTCCGACATCTTCAAACTCTTCTAACACAGTCACTTTATATTTTTTATCTTTCGCTAATTCATAAGCAGCAGTTATTCCTGCTGGTCCAGCACCTATTATAATGACATTACACATAATATCCTCTCTTATCTCTTATTTTTTCCTTTTTATGCGCTTTCATTTTATCATATTTTTTTATTTTTGACTATATATTTTTCATCACTATACAAATATTATTTACTAATAAATGGGCTAATAATTCCTTATTCTAAAATATAAGAAATTATTAACCCATCTATTAAATTTACTATGAAATTATTATCCGTTTAGCCCTGCTGCTATATTCTTTAAATCATATTGCATTTTATCATATTCATTAAAACATCTCGTTAAATAGGTACTAAATGAATCTAATTCTCTTTGCGTTTTGCTTGCTATTGAAGAATCATTTGTCAATTGTGTCCATTTATTTTTAAATCTTTCGTAATCTGTGCCTTTCCAATCAGTACCCATTTCTTCTACTTTTGTAGTTGATGCATTTGTTTGTTGTTTTTGATACTCTATATAATTATATACTGCTTGTTGTGCAACATAAATTTCTTCTAAATCCACATCTATTTTACTCATAATTTTTCTCCTATTTAAAAGCATCTGCAAGATTTGAATTATTGGTTTCTGTATCTTCATATCCACTTACAATTACTTTTTTAATTAAATTTATATAATTGTTCATTTGTGTACTTCTTGCACTTAAATGTTCTTTTAATATATTAAATGAAGACATCGCATTACCGCAAGCACTTGCCGTCCATTCTCCTTCTAAAGTTGACATCTTTTGAATAACTTTATCAAATTCATCTACCATATTCTGATTTAAAGTACTTAGTCCATCTGCTTTTCCTAAAACTGCCTCTGTATCAATATGGATTTGATCTAAAGTATTTGTACTTGTATTAGGCACATCGGTTATTCTTGTATCCTTTAAAAAAGGTGTTTCTTGAGTTGAACCAACATATTCATCTAATGCTTCTTTTTTTTGATTATCTACATGTTCTTCGTATTTGCTTTCTGCCATACCTGTTATACTGTCTTTGGATTGATTTGTATTTAATACACTGCTTTCTTGTGAATTATTTTCCATAATACTCTCCTATTTATTTTTATAATAGTCTGCTAATTTTTTTATAAATTCTGCTCTTTCTTCATTTTCATATCCTCTAAAGTATACTTCTTCAATTGCCTCATGATTTACAAAAAACATGCAATCTTGATTCACAAACCCTTCTGGATAAGGAATTGCTAAATAATCATATACTGTATTGGTTACTAGATTAGTTTGTTTTACACCAATTATCATGATTTTCTTTTTACCTTTTTTTAATAGTACAACACTTCCTATTGGTAATAATTCTTCAATATTTTCCATTCTTTCTCCTTCTTTCCTTATTTTCCTGTATCATATTTTCTATCTAATTCATGTTATTTGATTGATAACTCTGTCTACTATCGACCACCACCGGCCACTGGACATCTGGCTTTGGCCACCGCCTTGATTTTCTACCTCCGACCACCACCGGCCACCGGCACCGATTGTTACCACCAGCTGACATATGAGCACCTTCCGTTGTATCATCACTATCATCGAACACATCTAGAATCGTATCTGAAATATATTCTGTTACATTTTTACCTGTAAACTTTTCGCAAACCCAATCTGCTGCACCTTTTAACACAAAAGCTCCTATACCTACAACAATTCCTGGAATAGCCACAGGTGCTCCCAGGATTGCACCTGCTCCTGCCGCAACACCAACTGCAATTCCTGTTGCCGCTGCTTTAAATCCAAAATCAACTGCCGCACCTACTGCAACTTCTGATACAGTCTCTGCAACCATTCTTCCAGAAATTTCTCCATATTCTTCATAATTATCAAAGCCTGTAGAAACAAAATCACATACCGTTCCTGCCCACTCTGCTACACAATTAAGAGCACCTTTTGTAGTATCAAATAAACCTGTAAATGTATCTTTAAACGATGTTTTTATGTTTTTCCACCAATCTTTGACTTTTATACTATCAGCTAATCCAAAAATCGATTGTGTCAAATTTTTCTTATCTAAATCGTCTACTATATCTAATATACCTGAAGCAACACCAAATCCACCAGATAAACAGCTCATGGCATCTCCATAATCACCTGTTACTGCTTTATATATGCTATATCCCCAATTGATTGTTGTCCCTACTAATCCAAAATTAGAAATAAATTTGAAGGCTGTATCTACAAATGTAGAATCCTGCTCTAAGGCTGCCACACTTTCTGCATAATTCAATGGATCTATACTGCTTAAGAATTGTTCTACATCATTTGCTTTTGTTCTAATCGCATTTAAATATTCGATGTTTTTTTTGATTCTCCATATAAAATCTGCAGGAGAACCCTCATTATTTAATGTCCAAAGAACATTGCTAAAGCCATTTACATTAGCATAATAAAACAAATTATTATCCAAATTACTAGCATTGTTCATAATCTCATTTAATCTTGAAATATAGTCATCAATTTTTGTAGTATCTATACTTATTTTATTAGACATTCTTTTTCCCTCTTTTATTTATTATTTCTATCAATATAATACTGATTTGCCACATTATTTTTTATATTAGAATAACATGTCGCAATAAATTCAAGACTAGATATACAATATTCTTCTCCTACACCTTTTATATTCGTTCTAATCTCTTCTTTCAAGCCATTTAATTGATCTGCAAGTGTTTGTAGGGCATATAAATATTGGTTTAATCCCTCATCATCTGTCATTACTGTTTCCTCCTACAAAAATTTTATTTAAATGATTCTGCTAGTGTTGTATTAGCTGTTTCTGTATCTTCATATCCAGTAACAACATTTTTCTTTAAAAATTCTACATATTGATTAATTAAATCATAATAATTTTGGAAATAATCTGATGCAAATGAATTGATTGCCTCAATTGTAGCTGTAGCTGCTTCTCCTTTCCATACATTTTCCAAATTTGTAATTGCTGTTTGTGCTTCTTTTAAATTTGTTTGTAAATCGTCATTTAATTCTGATAATTTGTTTGCTATCTCTAATACTTGTGCTGTATCAATTTTTATTAAATCTGCCATTAAAAATCATTCCTTTCTTTTAAATTTATATTTTTACTTTTTCTCTATGTATTATTCACTTAAATTTGCTACTTGTGAAATATTATCTGATCTTCTATCATCATAATTTTGTGCTTGTGAATTTAAAGTATCACTTGATGATCTTAACTTTTCTACCATTTGATTTAATTTTGTTGATAAATTGTTAATTTTTTCTACATATGCTAAATTGTCGTCTCCTTGCCATGCTTCTCCCATTGTTCCAGCTTGTTGTAACAAGCTTTTGTAAATTTGTTCAAATGAATCTGCATATTCATTAATTTTTGTTGCCGCATCTTTTAATTGTTGTGGCTCAACTGTTATAGATTTTCCCATATTTTTTACTCCTCTCTTTTCCGTTAAATTTTACATAATTATATTATCATAATTTTACAACCATTGTCAATATTTTCCTCAAATACATGTGCATTTTTGTCATATTCTTTTCCAGTAGAGAAATCACATAAGATGACCTCTCTACCTTTTCTATATTTATTATCTGCCAAGTCACTGATTGCACTTGCTAATAATTCTGCTACTTCTGAAATTTTACTTTCTAATGGAATATATGCATCATAGGTAAGATTGGCTGATGGAACATATACTTCAACTAATACTTTATTCATCTAATTGCTCCTCCTCCGTATTTAGTATTTTTATGATTTTTGCATTTCCTTTATCTATTGCAATTGCAAAATTAAGATCTGTTATATCTTTCTTTAATTCACCTTTGTTATTAGAAACCCTAAATGTATATTGATTTGCAAAACCTCTTCCTATCCACATACCATCTTCTACTTTTACATGTTCTTTATACCATTTTTTGGCTGTCATAATACTAACTTTCTTTACTTCATCAAAAATAATAAAATGTACGTTATAATTTTTTGAACCTTTTTCTAGTGCTAATTCTAATTTTTCGACTCTTACAGAATCTTTATTATCCAATAATGTTCTAACAGAATTTATGATAAATACCTTTTTATTAAATTCTTTGCAATTTCTGTTTTCTTCTATAGCAGTCTTATATTCATTATTTCTTTCTAATATTAATTGATATAATTCATCTATCATTTCTTCTGCTTGCTTTCTTCCTGTTATGTGTTTGATATCTCCATTCAAATCTTGAATTTCATTATCTTCATCAATAACAGCCAATTCCAAATTTTTGTACTGCTCTTGTATAAGATTAGCAAAATCTTTTGCAAATTGTAAATAGCTTTTATCTTCTGACAAAATTAAATGAATATAATGTTCTTCCAATTTGTAATAACTCATATTTAATGTGTTTTTTTCCATTCCAATTGGTATATTTAATTTTTCTGTTATATATGGTTTTAAAATTTCTGTTGTTATCTTTTTAGGTAGTACAGCTATTTTATTTGCTTTATATCCACTATATTTGTCTGCTATTTTCTTACTTTCTTCTCTAACAAATTTATATGGATTATTATCCTTTACTAATCTTGCTGTCTGGAATTCATAAATATTTTTATCAACTTTAATTAATCCTCTACCTTCAAAATGTTGTGGTAAAAGTCCTCCTGTTTTTCCTAAAATCATGGTATAATTTGCTTCATCATTAAATTGTAGAGTAATGGTTTGCCCGAAATTTTGAATCATTTTATATTTTATTGCATTTGTTCCTGTAGCTGTAATTACAAAATAGATTCCATATTTTGTTCCCTCTCTTGTTAAATAATTTAAAGCATCTTCTTTATCTGGATAAATTTCTGTAAAAGTAGCATAATTATTGATTGCTACAATAATATTTGGTACACTTTTTCCACTTTCCTCAATAAATGTTGTATAAGTTCCACCAAAATCAGAAAATTTCTTTTTTCTATTTTCTAATTCTTTATATAATGTCTTCATTAAATTGGTTACTTTTTCTGCATCATATGACAAAATAACATCTCCAATATGTGGTGCTTTTTCAAATGCTTTTAAAGTTTCTGCTTCAAAATCTAATATATATATATTTACTTCTTCTGGTGTATGTTGTTTAATAATTGAATAAATCATTGTTGTTAATAGCATTGCTTTTCCACTACCTTGTGAACCATATATTAATGTATTTCCTTTTTGTGAAATTGGAATTCTTAAATAATTTTGTTTTTGATGTACTGGGTCATCATATTCCCCTATAATTGGTTTTATATTATATTTTTCCTCTGTTGTGAAATATTTATCTTCTACCTCTTGCAATAATATATCTTCTCTAATTGGTGGTAACCAAATTGGTTTTGCTTTTATATGTTCTTTGGATGCAATATCGCTTAAATATTGGGTAATAGCATCCAATTGTTTTGGTGCTTTTCCAGAATAATTTCTATTTTTATTCAATTTTACTTCTTTTAATACTCTAGCATTATTATCAATTACAACTACACTATCATCTTTTTCTTTCACATATTTATCTTGTGGGTAATATGGTGCACCAGACCAAGCAGATTGTCCTAATTCAAACAATTCATTATATCCTACTTGTAAATAAAATCTTCCTGTTTCTTTAAGCATTGCTGCATCTGGTCGTTTCAACATATCCATACTATCAGCTTTTTCTTGAACTTTTAGACAAATTCTAAATTTAGAATTACTCCAAATTTGGTCATCAACTACTCCGTTTGGTTTCTGGGTTGCCAAGATTAAATGGATTCCTAAACTTCTTCCTATTCTTGCTGTACTAACCAATTCTTTCATAAATTCAGGCTGCTGATTTTTTAATTCTGCAAACTCATCTGAAATGATAAATAAATGTGGTAGAGGTTCTGTTACTTGATTTTCTCTATATAATCTTTGATATTTGTAAATATCAATATTACTAACACCTATTTTCTTACTTGTTGCATCAAATATAGCTTGTCTTCTCTTCAATTCACTATTAATAGAAATTAATGCTCTATTAATAGAAGCACCATCTAAATTTGTAATTATTCCAGCCACATGTGGTAAATGCTCAAATGATTTTGCCATTCCTCCACCTTTATAATCTATTAATATAAAGGCAACTTCGTTTGGATGATAGTTTACAGCTAATGATAATATATATGTAATAATAAATTCAGATTTACCACTTCCAGTCATTCCAGCTACTAATCCATGAGGTCCGTGAAATTTTTCATGTAAATCTAATTTGAATAATTCTCCATATGTATCAATTCCAATTGGTGTTGCCAAACTTTTTGTAGGGTCATTTTCTTCCCAGCGATTAATTACATTTAAATGTTCTATTTTTCCTACTTGGAACATTTGCAAAAAGTTTATCATGTTTGGTAATTTAAATCCACTTTCCAACGTATTTAATGGAATGTTAGCTAATTTTTTACTTAGTTTATTTGGATCTGCTGTTAAATATATATCTGGCTTAAATGGTATATAATTTCCTGATATATCGTTTTTATCATATATTTTGGCTTCTTTTTCATGTACCTCTACAACTGCTGAACATTCTTTAGGTAGTTCTTGTAAGTCTTTTACAAAGTTGATGACACTAATATTTAAATTTTTCTTTTTACTATATATTTGATTAAGCATTTCAGACTTTAATGCTAAATCTTTATCTAGTGCAAATATAACATAATAAGGTAAAATTTCTTCTTTTTCTGAATCATTCATTTGTATACGATTCATAATTTCGGTATCCAAGTAATAAGATATTTCTTTTACTTCTTCTAAATTTGTAGCTATAAATCTAAATTTTTTATCATTGCTGAATGTGTGTGGTAACCATTTTACAAATTGAAAATCATCTTTTTCTTTTTGATTATATAAAAATATCATTTTAACTTCATCATAACTATATAATGCTGCTAATTGGAAAATTAAGCCTTTTGCTAGTTCTATAACCTGTTTTCTATCCCCAATCACACCAGAAATATATTCTTCAAACAAAGATATCGTAATTGGTACATTGTCTAAAATCTTTGGTTTTTCACATATTTCATACATATTTTCTAATAATCGATCTTCTTTAAGTGAAAATTTACGTTCAACATATTTTATTTCAGCATCTAATGGCAAATTTCCTATTCCTAATCTAAGTTTTAGAAAATCATTTTGCCATAAACCTCTTTCCCATAAAGTTCTTCTTTTCTTTAAAATTCTATCCTCACATTCATCTATTGTTGCAAAATTTTCTTTTAAAATCCTCTTCTGTTTTTCTTCTTCTTCTTTGATTTCATTTTCTATATCTGTTAAATATTGCGTATATTTTGTTAGTCGCAGTTTTTCTGTTTTTTTTCGCATTCTTCTTTCATATAATCTTGTCATTAATGGCCATAATAAAGTTCCTAAGAGCATACTAACTGACATAACAATTGATGGCATATATGATTGAAAATTTTTAGAATTTACTGCATTATTAATAGTAAATGCAGCTGTTGTTAAAGAAGCTAATCCCATCGTAACAGATGGACCTATCGTCAATGCCATTGGTAATCGTTGATTATCTGCATTTTCTGGAGGTTCATCTATTTTAAACATAGCAGTTTTTATATCTCTTTTAAATCTAGGTGAACGATAAAAATATTCCTTTTTTATATCTTCTTCATCAAAATCGTCCTCTTCATCATCCATATCATTTTTTTCTTTGAAAGGTAACAATTCAGGTTCCCTTTCAAAGATTCCATCCTTGATTGTTACTAAATTATCTGGATTATTAATCATAACAAAATCATAAAATACAATAATCTTTAATCCCATAATATAGATGACATCACCAAATTCTAAGTCTTTTGCTTTTTCTTTTCTTCCATTAATAAAAACACCATTTGTACTTTGATTATCTTTAATAATCCAATATTTATTTCTATAGATTAATATAGCATGTGAAGAAGATACAAAATTGTTTTTAAAGCAAATTTCATTTGTCTCATTTCTACCAATTGATATTTCAATATCTTTATCTATTTTTAATTTTGTATATGTTTGTCTATCTTCTGTTAATTTTTCTGTAAATATAGAGGCAAATTCTTCTCCAATTTTAACGGTATACATATCATTTTCTTTTAGTTCTACTTCTCTTATTTTTTCTTTATTTTCATTTAGTATTTGTGCTTTTCTATTGGATGTCATTATCCATTTATTGTCGAGTCCTTCAATACTGATGAGTTGTTTTTTTTCCTCTACCTCAATCCAAAATTGTCCTTCTATTTTTTCTGGTAACGTTAAAGTATTTATTATATCTTTATATATTAATGTTACTATCATTTTTTCCTCCTATCGTTCAATCATATGATCTAATATATATACTGCATCTAATGAATTTAGTGCTCCATCACTATTGACATCTCCTCTCAACATTCGTTCTTCTGTCAACTCTGCATTGCTCATATACCAATTTAGTATCATATCTGAATCTGCACTGGTAATTTTTCCATCTGCATTAACATCACCTTTTATGTATACAGTAACAGGATAACTCGTCTGTATATTCGTTCCTTCAATTGTCACAGTAATATTTGTAGTTCCAGAACTTACTGCCACAAAATATCCATCTTGAGCAATTCTTCCTACTGATGGATTACTACTTGACCATTTTAAACCAGATATTTGTGCATTGGCAGGATTCACATTTGCTGAAAAATAATAAGAACTGCCTTTTCGTACATATCTCGCTTTATTACCCATTGTAATTGAAGTTGGAGATATCACTGTTGGAGCTTGTGGTGTTTGTGGTGTTGATTGCGCTGATTGTGTTGTTCCTGTAGTTGTTGATGTTGTTGGCTTTTCATTGGTTGTCTCTTTGTTTGTCGTTGTTGTATTTTTCTTTTGTTGTTCTTCTTCGTCGTCTTCTTCTTTTCCTAAACTTACTAATAATTCGATAACAGAATTTTTATTTACTTCTTCTCCTTCTGGTGTCATTTGGCTTATGATATTTCCTTGTTCTACATCATCACTATTTTGTTCTGTCACATTTACTTGTAATCCTAGTTCAGCTAATTTTTGTGTTGCTTCTTCTATATTCATTCCTACGACATTTATCATTGTTACTTTTTCTTTTGATACTGCTACCTTTATCGTAATACTACTTCCTTTGGATACTTCTTGA
>CAJFLB010000029.1 GCA_904387305.1 uncultured Clostridia bacterium | reverse complement strand
TCCACAGTGTTAACATAATAATTATATCATAGAAAGATATAATTGACTATCAAGGTTTATGGGTAACCTTTTAAAAACCTAAATATATTATACAAGGAAAGAAGAAATAATGGGAAATATCGTTTTATTAGATGATTTAACAATAAATAAAATTGCAGCTGGTGAAGTTATTGAAAGACCAGCTTCTGTTATAAAAGAAATGGTAGAAAACTCAATTGATGCTGGAGCAACCAATATAACAGTAGAAATCAAAAATGGAGGAATTTCTTACATAAAGGTAAGTGATAATGGAAAAGGAATTGCGCAAGATGATTTAGAAATTGCCTTTGAAAGACATGCAACAAGTAAAATAAGAAGTGCTGATGACTTAAATACAGTTACATCAATGGGGTTTAGAGGTGAAGCATTGGCAAGTATTGCGGCGATTGCCAATGTAGAATTAGTATCAAAAACGCAGGAACAAGAAATTGGTTATAGAGTAGTTGTAGAAGCAGGAAATGTTCTAGAAAAAGAAGAGGCAGGTTGTAAAACAGGAACAACCATCACAGTTAAAAATTTATTTTTTAATACACCAGTTAGGTATAAATTCTTAAAAAAAGATTATACAGAATCAGGATACATTGAAGATGTGATTACAAGGATTGCATTAGTAAATCCTAATATTGCTATCAAATTAATTAATACAGGAAAAACAGTTATTCAAACAAATGGTAGTGGAGATATCAAAAGTGTTATATACAGTATTTATGGAAAAGATATTGCAAACGGGATTATGGAAGTTTCTTACAAATATGAAGATATCCATATTGTAGGAGTTGTAGGAAAACCAGAAATTGCACGTTCTAATCGTTCAAACCAATTATTTTTTGTTAATAAACGTTACATAAAAGATAAAACATTAACAGCAGCAACAGAGCAAGCATATAAAGGATTGATCCCAATTGGAAAATTTGGATTTGTTATATTAAATATTGAAATGAATCCAGCAAAAGTAGATGTAAATGTACACCCAGCAAAATTAGAGGTTCGATTTGAAGAAGAAAATAAGATATTTCAAGCAATCTATCATGCCATAAAAGACACTTTGTTGAAAACAGAATTGGTAGCCAATTCAGAAAAAGCATTACATGAGGAAAAAATGGAAACAGCAAGAGAATTGACATTTGATGAAAGATTAAGAAATTTAAAAGAAGAAAAACAACAAAGACAAGATGTGGGAGGACTATTTTCTTTTAGAAAACAAAATCAAAAACAAATTGAAAAATATACAGATGAAGAAAGCAAAATCAAGACAAATGTAATTGAGGATATACAAAATGATTCGGAACAAACTAGTGGTAACATTATAGAAGATGTCTATCAAGCTAAAAATGGAATAGAAAATAAAATGAATATTGGAGAACCAATTGATACATCTGATATATTGGCTAAATTAAAACAGATGAAAGAAAATTTGGAAAAAGAGCTAAAAGAAAAAAATATGAATACACCTATTGCACAGGTTGAAGAAAATACAGACAATCAAACAGAAGAAAATACTCACACAGGAGAAACGTTAGAAGAGGAAAAAGAAGAATATTTTATAAAAAAAGAGCCAGAAGAAAACAATAATGAAATAAAAGAAAGTTCAGATGAAGCAAAAGTAAAAAATAAAGATGACACAAATATAAATATGGCAATAGCAGATGAAACAGAAAATACTCCAGAGTCCACAACTAGTGAACAAACAGTGGATAATACAAACGAAATTATTGAAAATATAGAAAACCCAGAAATAAAACAAGAATTTAAAGAAATTAAAGAAAAGATGCAACAACTAAATGATAATCCACAAGTGGTAACAGATGACTTTAATGAAATGTATGCAAAACTGTTTGGAAGATTACCAATACAAGATAATGAAGAAAAGACAGAGAAAAAAGAAGAAAAGGATATCGATATATTAAAAGATAATGTATCTGTATTTGAGGGAATAGAAGAATATCAAAAACCAGCATATAAATTTATTGGAATTGTATTTAAAACATATATCATCATAGAAATTGGACAAGAAATGTATATTTTAGATCAACATGCTGCACATGAAAGAATTATGTATGAAAAGGTAAAAGAAAATTATTATAGTGAATCAAGTAAAGATTCACAGATGTTGCTATTACCAGATGTCATTACATTAACACATAAAGAAATGGACATTGCAAAAGAAAATATGGAAATGTTCAGAAAAGCAGGATTTACATTAGAAGAATTTGGAGAAAACACAATTAAATTAACAGGTGTTCCAACAGTCTGTATTGATTTAGATACAAAAGAATTATTTCTAGAAACATTAGATGAAATTAATACAGTAGCGAGAACTGCAAAACAAGAAAAAGAAGAAAAATTTATAGCAACTGTAGCATGTAAGGCAGCAGTAAAGGCAAACATGGCATTAGATACAAAAGAAGTAGAAAGTTTGATGGATAAATTATTATCTTTACCAAATCCATTTACTTGTCCACATGGTAGACCAACAGCTATCAAGATGACGAAGTATGATATTGAAAGAAAATTTGCTAGAAAGTAATGAGGTGCAAAATGCAGAAAAATAAAGTAATTGTTATATGTGGGCCAACAGCATCTGGAAAAACGGCATTATCTATAGAATTAGCAAAACAAATAAATGGTGAAATTGTATCTTGTGACTCTATGCAGATTTATAAAGATATGAATATTGGAACAGCAAAGCCAACAGTTGAAGAAATGCAAGGGATTAAACATTATCTAATAGGATATGTATCACCAGAAGAAAGATATAGTGTAGCAGATTATAAAGCAGATGCTAAAAAAGCTATAAAAGAGATTATAGAAAAAGGAAAAATGCCAATTGTTGTAGGTGGTACAGGACTATATTTAGATAGCTTAATATATGAAATCGAATATCAAGATATTAAGCTAGATGAGGAATATAGAAAAAAATTAGAAGAAGAAGTGGAAGAAAAAGGCTTAGAAGTATTATATGAAAGAGCAAAACAGATTGATGAAAAAGCAATAGAAAAAATTAGTCCAAATGATAAAAAAAGAATATTAAGAATATTAGAAATCTATCATGCAACTGGAAAAACAAAAACACAGCAAGAAATAGAATCTAGAAAAAAAGAAGTAGAATATGATTATAAAGTCTATGCATTAGATTGGGACAGGCAAAAATTATATGATAGAATTAATAAAAGAGTAGACATGATGATAAAACAAGGACTAATTGAAGAAGTAAAACAAATTTTAAATAAATATGATACATTTCCAACTGCTATGCAGGGATTAGGATATAAAGAAGTCGTAGAATATTTAGAAGGAAAATTAACCAAAGAAGAAATGATTGAGAAAATAAAAATGGAAACCAGAAGATATGCTAAGAGGCAACTAACCTGGTTTAGAAAAAATAAGCAAACAGTATGGCTTGATGCAGAAGATACGTTACAAAATAACATACATAGAATTTTAAAAGATATATAAACATACATGCATAGGAAAACACCTTGATGAAAGGAATGATAATAAAGTTGAAACAACAGGAAAAAGAAATTTTAGAAGAAAAACAAAAGGAAGAAAAAAACGCAAAGAGAAAAATAAAATTTAATAAAAAAATCATTATTTATATTGCTATTTTTCTAGTAGTTATATATGTTATCTATACAATATATTTATTAATTAAGCAACCAACAGATATTTTTACTATAGAGGAAGGAACTCTATATTCAGAAGAAACAGATATTGGATATGTGATAAGAGATGAAGTGGTGATACAAGGTGAGAACTATAAAAATGGAATGGAAAAAATAAAATCAGAAGGAGAAAGGGTTGCGGTTAATGAAGCTGTATTCAGATATTATACAAAAAACGAAGATTCATTAAAGCAAAAGATTGCAGAACTAGATACCAAAATCCAAGAAGCAATGCAGAATCAAACTCAAACAGAAAATGGATTATTGAAAGGTGATATGATATCATTAGAAACACAGATAGATCAAAAATTATTAGAAATTAGTGCTATTAATGATACCACAAAGTTAGAAGAATATAAAAAAGAGATTAATGAATTAATCACCAAAAAGGCAAATATTGCAGGTGAACTAAGCCCACAAGGATCTTATTTGAAAGAACTCATTGAAGAAAGAAAAAATTATGAGAATGAATTAAATTCAGGAGCAGAATATGTAAATTCAAGCAAAAGCGGTGTTGTATCTTATAAGGTAGATGGGTTAGAAGATATATTAAAACCAACAGAAGAATGTTTTTCAACATTAACAAAAGAATACTTAGAAAATTTAGATTTAAAAACAGGAAAGATTGTGCCAATGAGTGAAGAAAGCGGAAAAATCATCGACAATACATATTGTTATATTGCAACAATTAGTAATACAGAAGAAGCAAAAAATGCAGAGGTTGGCGACAAAATAAAAGTGAGATTGCCAAGTGGTTCAGAAGTTTCAGCAGAGATTACATATATTTTTCAAGAAGATAATGATAGAGTACTAATACTAAAAATTGAAAAAGGTGTGGAAGAGCTAATCAGTTACAGAAAGATTTCATTTGATTTAATCTGGTGGAGTGAAAATGGACTAAAAGTTCCAAACCAAGCAATTGTAAAAGAAAATGATTTAGCATATGTAGTAAGAAATAGAGCAGGATATTTAAATAAATTATTAATAAAAGTAAAAAAAGAAGGAGAAAAATATTCTATCGTAGAACCATACGATACAGAAGAATTAAAGGAATTAGGATTTTCAAATGAAGAAATTATTTCTTATAAAAAGATTACTCTATATGATGAAGTAATTATAAATCCAGACTTAACAAAAGTAGAAGACTAATATTACAAAAATATTACAAAAACATTAAAAAAATATTACATTTCAAAAAACTATTGACAACATTGAAAAAAAAGTAGATACTTAGTACAAATGAATACAAATGAAGTAAATTAGGAGGTTTTTTTATGTCAGGAGCGTTAATGGACAAAGTTTGGGGGCTATTTGGAATGGATTCAGCTGAACCAGAAGAATATGAAGATGAAGATATTTATGATTATGATAATGAACAAGAGGAAGAAGAAGATAAAAAAAGATTTGGAAGAAAAAATAATAATAAAGTTGTAAACATGCAACAAAGTCAGCCAAATGCAATAAAGATGGTTATATCTCAACCAACAACATTTGAACAATCAGATGAAATATGCAGTTTTCTAAAAGAAAGAAAATCTGTGATTGTTAATCTTGAATATGTAAATAAAGATGTAGCTAGAAGAATTGTAGATTTTATCAGTGGTGGTGTATATGCTTTAGATGGATATATTCAAAAAGTATCAAATTCTATTTTCTTAGTAGCACCATCAAATTATGAAATTACAAATGAAATGGCTAGAGAGGAAATCAAAAGTAAGCTATCTGTTTCATGGTTAAAAAATAATGGAATCAATTAATTAAAACGAAATAATCAAGGGGTCTTTGTGCCTTTCTATAAGGAGGAAATATGATTACACCATTAGATATAGAAAATAAAAAATTCTCTAAGCAGATGATGAATGGTTATAACGTAGAAGAAGTTGACGATTTTTTAGATGATTTAACAGCTGATTATAGTAAAAATTATAAAGAAATAGCCGAATTAAGAACACAAGTAGAGGAATTAAATAAAAGTTTAGAACATTATAAAACAATAGAATCTACTTTACAAAACACATTAATTATGGCACAAACGACTGCAGAAGATATTAAAAATGTGGCTAAGCAACAAGCAGACCAAATTATCAATGAAGCTAAGAGTTCAGCTAAGCAACAAGCAGATGAATTAGAGAATCAAATCGTGTTAAAAACCAAAGAATTAGATGACATAAAAAAACAATTTGATATATATAAAGCGAAAATGGAATCACTTTTAATTTCACAATTAGAATTATTGAAAGATGTTAATAAAGAGGATTAGAATATGTTTTACCAAAGACTATCTACAATGTTGGATAGTCTTTTTGTTGAATAGGAAAGAGACTTTTTCTATTCAACAAAAAGGCAAGGGTGCACAGAAAAATTGCTATGCAATTTTTCGTGTCGACAAATCTTTACGCTTCTTCGAAAACTTAAATTTATATAGTTAAATTAGAAAAATAGAAAAAAGTTTCTCAAAGCGAAATTTGTCATTATATAAATTGTATAAATCAAAATCAGCAAATATAGAAAAACATAAAAACGAAAGAAAAAAGTAGGAAACAAGTGAAAAATATTACAATTAGGGAAATATATTACAGAACTGTTAAATGTATGTTACATTTCTATGAATAGTATTGACTTTACAAGAAAAAGGGTTAAAATGATAATAGTAAAGAAAGGTTTAGATATGAGGATTGTAGCAGGAAAAGCAAAAGGAACAAAATTATATACATTAGAAGGGGAAAATACGAGACCTACTTTAGATAGAGTAAAAGAAGCATTATTCAATATAATTCAAAACGAAATACAGGATTCTATTTTTTTAGATTTATTTTCTGGAAGCGGAGCAATTGGACTTGAAGCAGTTAGTAGAGGGGCAAAAAAGGCTATATTGTGTGATAAGTCAAAAGAAGCATGCATGATAATTCGAAAAAATATAGAAAAAACACATGCTCTAGAAAAAACAGAATTATATCAAACAGATTTTAAAGAGGTTTTAACAAATAGAATACATGAAAAGTTAGATATTATTTTTCTAGATCCGCCATATAAAACCGATTTTGTAATTGAAGCAGTAAAAATGCTAATGGAAAAAGATTTATTAAAAGATAATACAATGATAATTATAGAAACAGATGATAGTGATAGAATACTAGAAAATTTACAAAATATAAATTGTGAAATAAAAGACGTACGAAAATATGGACGTGCATATCTTATATTCTTAAAGAGGGTATAATAGTAGAAAGGGGCAAAACCATGGAGATTTTTACATTATTAGAAACATTGGAGGATTTGTTAGAAAAAAGTAGGAATTTACCTTTTTCTTCTAAAAGTGTTGTAGACAAAGAAGAAATGTTAGATTTAATAAAAGAAATTCGTTTAAAATTACCAGACGAATTAAAACAAGCAAAATGGGTAAAAGAGGAAAGACAGAGAATATTGGTGGAAGCACAAAAAGAAGCAGATGGAATTGTAAAAGAGGCTGAAAATAGAATTATTGCGATGATAGATGAACATGAAATTACAAGAAAAGCATATGATCAAAAAACAGAAATTATTGAAACAGCAAATGAAATGTCAAGAGAAATATCAAAAGGTACAAAAGAATATGCAGATAGTTTATTAGGAAATACAGAAGATATTATGAAAGAGACATTGGAAAAATTAGAAACAAATATGTCAGAAGCATTAAAACTAATGGAAATTTCATTACAAGATACCATAAAAACGATACAAAATAGTAGAAAAGAATTAAAATAGTAATCAGAAGTCAGATTCAGAAGTCAAAGAGAAATTAAGACTTTTGATTTCTGACTTTCATTGTTGAATAGGAAAAATCGAGTTTTTCCTATTCAACAAAAAAACAAAGTTGCACAGAAAAATTGCTATGCAATTTTTCGCGTCGACAAATCTTTACGCTTCTTCCAGAACTTAAATATATATAGTTAAATTAGAAAAGTAGAGAAAAGTATAGTGTTTGTTTGGATGAGAAGGGATGATAGAAATGGCAAAAAAAAGAAGATATAAAAAAAGTAAGAAAAAAGCATCTAAATTAGATTTAGCAGTCATAATTATCATTATGCTAAGTATTTTACTAGGTGTTTTAATATATACAAAATCTGGAATTATAGGAATTAAATTACATGAAATATTAGGTGGCATTTTTGGAATTATGCAATACATACTTCCGATTGGAGGATTTGCAATCGGAATAAAATTAGCAACTGATGATAGAGATATGATGATGTCTAAATTAATACAATATGCTGTTTTCATTATCAGCTTGTCTGTTTTATTTAGTGTTATCCAGATTTCAACGGGAGAATTACAATCTAATAAAGAATTATCAGAAGTAGTCAAAGATGCCTATTATCTTGGAGAACAGGATAAAGGAGGAGGCGCATTAGGAGCAGTAGCAGCCGTTCCACTTGCCAAGCTATTAGGTGATATTGGTGCGGTTATTCTTTGCATAGGAATTGCCATTGTATTCTTAGTATTTACTTTTGGAATTAACATGTCTGATATAATTAATATGTTTGTTGAGAAAATTGAGAATAAAAGAGAAGAAAGACTAGAAGAAAAAGAAGAAAGAAATAAACAAGAAATCAAAGAAACTGTACAAGAAAGAAGAAAAAGAGAACGTGAAGAAAGAATGGCAGAAAAGGCTAGAATAAAAGCAGAAAAAATTGCTAATGCAAAAGCAGAAAAAGATAAAGAACTAATGGATAACCAAATAAAAATTAATTTTGGTGGTAGAATATTAGATGAACCAGAAAATACCAAAGGACTAAAAAAATATGACCATTCAAATGATGACTTAGAACCTTTAACAAGAGATAGTAAAAAAGAAATGCAACCAGATGTCATAGAAAACAATTTATTTAAACAAGAGGAAGAAAAGAAAGAAGATAAGAGAAAAGAGGTTCTTCAATTAGAACATGCGATGGTGGTAGAAGATGAACATTACGAATATCCACCAGTCGAATTATTAAGTAAAGGAAAAGCAAAGGCATTAAAAGGAGGAGCAAAAGCATTAACAGATACAGCAACAAAATTACAAAAAACATTATATAGTTTTGGTGTATCTGCAAAAGTGGAAAATGTTTCAGTAGGACCAGCTATTACAAGATATGAATTAAAACCAGCAGAAGGTGTTCGTGTTAGTAAAATTGCAAACTTAGCAGATGATATTGCTTTAAATTTAGCAGCAGAAACGATAAGAATTGAAGCACCAATACCAGGAAAACAAGCAGTTGGTATAGAAGTACCAAATAAAGAAAAAGAAACCGTACATTTAAGAGAGGTATTAGAAAGCAAAGAATTCCAAGAAAATAAATCAAAATTAACGGTTGCATTAGGAAAAGATGTTGCAGGAAATACGCAATTAGCTGATATTGCTAAAATGCCTCATGTTTTAATTGCAGGTTCAACAGGTTCTGGTAAAAGTGTATGTATTAATACAATTATCACCAGTATTATATATAATGCAAAACCAAGTGAAGTAAAAATGGTTATGGTAGATCCAAAGGTTGTTGAATTATCTGTGTATAATGGAATACCACATTTATTAATCCCAGTTGTAACAGATCCTAAAAAAGCTGCAGGAGCATTAGCTTGGGCAGTTCAAGAAATGGATGATAGATATAACAAATTTGCTGGCAAAGGTGTAAGAGATTTAAAAGGCTATAATAAAGCTATTGAAAAAGAAGGTGGAGTTGGAAAACTTCCTCAAATTGTCATTATTGTAGATGAGCTAGCAGATTTAATGATGGTAGCAGCAAAAGATGTAGAAGAAGCCATTTGTAGATTAGCACAAAAAGCAAGAGCGGCAGGAATGCATTTAGTGATTGCAACACAAAGACCATCTGTTGATGTAATTACAGGATTAATCAAGGCAAATGTTCCGTCAAGAATTGCTTTTGCAGTATCATCACAAGTGGATTCAAGAACCATATTAGATACAGTAGGAGCAGAAAAATTGTTAGGAAAAGGAGATATGTTATTCTTCCCTTCAGGGGCTCCAAAACCATCAAGAGTACAAGGGGCTTTTGTATCAGATGATGAGGTAGAGAAGATTGTAGACTTTGTAAAATCTAATGGAACTGCAACCTATAGTGAAGATATTTTAGAAAGTATAGAAAACAACAATAAAACAGATAAAGAATTAGCACAAGAACAAGCAGCAGATGATGATACAGATCCATTTTTAATGGATGCCATTCAAACAGTCGTAGAAACAGGACAAGCATCAACATCATTTATCCAAAGAAGATTTAAAGTAGGATATGCAAGAGCAGGAAGAATTATTGACCAAATGGAAGAAAGAGGGGTTATTTCTGGATACCAAGGAAGTAAACCAAGAGAAGTATTAATGACATTAGATAAATTAAATGAATTAAAAATGGGAACAAGTGAAGAGGCACAGTCTTAAATTTTTTAAATGATATTAGGCATAATTTATAAATTTATTAGAGAATAGAGGAAAAATGGAAAGAGAAAAGATAGATGAAATATTAAGAAATTTAAATAGTTTAATGGATTTTGAAGAATTAAATGAAGATGATATTGTTGAGATATTAAAGTCAAGGATTTCTGATATAGAGGAAAATTTAAGACTAGAGGATGAGGATTATTTTTATGATTATTTAGATGAAAACTTAATTAGAATAATAGCCATAAAAATATTTAAAGATGATGATAAAAAAATAGAAGCAATAGATAAATTAACAGATGATTTTGATAAAGTAGAAGTAATGCAGACAATACAGGATGATGATAAAAAAATAGAGGCATTAGATAAGCTAACATATGAAAGTTATGAAGCAGAAGTAATAAAAACCATACAGAATGATGATAAAAAAATAGAAGCAATGGATAGAATAACAAGAGAAAACTTAAAAGCGGGAGTAATGAGCACAATACAGGACGATGATAAAAAATTAGAAGCAATAGATAGTTTAACAAAAGAAACTTTCAAATCGAGAGTAATGAGAACAATACAGGACGATGATAAAAAATTAGAAGCAATAGATACTCTAACAGAAGAAGATAATAAAGCAGGGGTAATGAGAACAATACAGGAGGATGATAAAAAGTTAAAAGCAATAGATACTCTAAGAAAAGAAGATAATAAAGTAGGGGTAATGATAACCATACAGAATGATGATAAAAAAATAGAAGCATTAGATAAGTTACCAGATGAATTCCTATACCAAAAAGCAGATATAATTTCAACCATACAGGATGATGATAAAAAAATAGAAGCAATAAATAAGTTGCCAGGTGGATACTTTAAAGCACAAGTAATGCAAACATTAGAGGATGATAAAAAACTGAAAGAAATAGATAAGCAAACAGATGAAGATACTAAAGTAGAAATAATGAAAACCATACAGGATGATGATAAAAAAATAGAAGCAATAGATAAATTAACAGATGAAAGTCTTAAAGCAGAGGTAATAGAAACTATACAGGATGATGATAAAAAATTAGAAACAATCGATAAGTTGATAGATGAAAATGCAAAAGTACAAATATTGAAATCGATACATTTTGATGATAAGAAAATAATAGGAATAGACAAGTTAACAGACGAAGATGCAAAAGCGGAAATACTAAAAACAATATATGATAAAGATAAAAAAATAGAAACGGCTAAGAAAATATATGCTTTAAATGATAGACAAACGAAAATTTTAAAGCAATTAATGGAAAAAAATGAAGAATTACTAGAAACCATTGATTTTAAAATATTAGATGAAAGATATTCTGATTTAGAAGGAAATTTACCAACAATTACATGTTATCAAGATATTCAAGAAAAAATTTTAGCTTTAAATGAACAAGAATATAAAATTTTTATACAAACACTTAAAGAATACGAAAAAAGAAATGAAAAATGGATAAATTTTACAAGTAAGGTTATTTCAAATTTATATGATGACCAATATAAGGATTTATTAAATGATATAAAAGATAAAAATTTAACTGAAGATGAAATAAGAAATCTTGGTAAGATTATTAGTAAAGAAAATATTTTTACTATAAAAAATTTAGATGAGGCTAAAAATTATAAAGAAATAAAAGAAAAAGTATGTGATATCATAATATATGATGGTAATTCGGAAGAATTAAAAAAATATCCTAAAATAATGTCATTATCAGAGTTAGATAGGAAAAAAATGGCTGTTCTACAAAAAATATATGGGCAAACATTAAAAGAAGTAAATTATTTATTAGAAACATATGGTGCAGATATTGAAAATTTAACAGTAACTAGCGAAAATGAAGCTAGTATTTTATACATAAAAAGTCTACAAATTATAAAGAATACAGATGATATTGAATTACTTCAAAACATTTATGAAAAATGTAAAACAATTGAAATAGATAATGTGCATGATATAGAAATGGTAGAAGAGCAATTAAAGGATTCATACTTAGAAACTTATAATAAAAAATTATATGAACCTAAGGAAAGTGATTTGATAGATATAATAGAAGAGGAGGGTAAAAAAATTCCGATATATAATGCGGGGACAGATTTTAGTATGTCAATTAGTTCAATAGGAGCATATTATGCTGATTGGATTATGAACTATAAAGAAGAATGGAATAGACCAAGAATAGCTTCACAAGGTTATTGCGCAAGCTATATAAGAAATGATATGCTTGGAACAGCGCCAATAAAAGAGGTTGTATATGGATTTAGAAATTATGATAAAGGAACATTGATAAAATCAGGAAGATATGATATAGATTCAGATGCAAGAAGATTTCAACCATCTGCCAATCGAAAAGTTGAATTTCTTTCAGAAAGTACGCAAATAGATAATACATATAATGGCTATAATGAAATGTTATTTAATCGTTTTAATGCAGATGGAGAAAGAAGACAACCAGATTATATTGTATTTATAAAGGAACAAGAAACATTAGAACGGAAGCATTTGGGAAAATAGCAAACAAGCAGCAAGCGAGTTTGGAATCCCTATTGTTATCATAGATAAAATGGAATGTGCAAAAGCCGAAACAGAAAAAATATCTAGTATGCTGGATGAATTTACAAAGACAGGAGATAAGGGAATATTACAGAGGGCTTGCCAAAAATTTAGTAATAATAAAGAAGGAAATGAAACATACTTTACACTTGAAAAATGGGAAACTTTATGCAAAGAAAAAGGGATACAGGATGTTCCAAATTTGCCAGACAGAATCAAGAATTTTGAAAAAAGGCTTGAAGAAAGAAAATCAAAAACAACAAAACAAACTGCAATATTAGAACACAAAATTAATCCTAAAGAATTAAAAGAAAACTATGAAGAAACGAGTCAATCAGATAAAGAAAAGGCAATTTCAGAATTGAAAAAGAGGGCTAATTTAATCATGAGAGAAAATCAAAATGAAATGGAGAAAGGTGAAGATGTCATACCATAAGGAAATAGAAAGAAAAGAATTTCAAAAAAGATTACAACAAGTTGCAAATAGTGTTATAACAATAGCTAGTGAGCAAAAAACGAATAAGCAAAAGAAGGAAAAAAGTAAGTGAAAAAGGAGAAAAAGGTAGATGAATGATAAATATGCAAAAGCATGTACTGAAGTACTGACCATTATACCTTACATAGAACAAGAATATGCAAAAAAAATTCCAATTCAATTTATAAAAATGATGGAACAGATTAGTGATAAAGAATATCTTCCTAAATATGACATAAGTAAAAGATTAAAAGAACAAGAACTCTTATTGGAGACAAGAGCTATTTTGGCACTTATATATCGAGATTATATATGTACCAAAGAGGAAAGAGAAACGTTATTATTACAAGAAAAAGAAGAAAGTGAAAAGCTAGAAAAAGAAAAACAAGAAAAATATAACATAGATTTTGAAACAGTAAAAGAAAAAAGAAATCATAAGAAATTTGAAGAAAAATTAGAAAGTAAAAACAAAAACACAAATGCTTTGATACAGGTCCATAAAGAAGTTTGGTATAAAAAAATTCTATTGAAAATAATTGACTTTTTTAAAAGAAAATAAAAGGTATAAAAATTTTTAAACCAGTTTCCACACGAAGAAAAAATGATAAAAGTGAAAGGAGAAGATTATGCAAAAGAAAAAAGAAAAATTATTAAATAAAATCGTAAAAAAAGATTATAACAATGAATTGGAAATGATACTGGAAAAAAAGTCTTTTGATGAAAGTGCCAAAAATCTTCTTCTTAGTATTTTGTATAAAATAGAAGCATCTTACAAAGATTATGAAAAAACCAAAAGAAATGTCATGGATAAAGAAGAATATGTCAAGAGATTTATTCAAATAATACAAGAAAATTGTGATAGTATGACAATCTGCAAAATGAATTCTAAAGAAGTTAATATTTTAGGAGATAAAACTTTTTTAGTAGATAAAGAAAATAAAAGAATTATTTGCTATCCAATAGAAAGAAAATTGTTGTACTGTATTGCAAAAATAAGTAAGAAAGACATTATTATCAAACAAGATTATCCAATTATTTGTGAGACATTATCAAATGCCATTAATATAGGAAATAATATTGAAACTGTAGAACCATTAAGAGATTTTAATGGATATTCATGGACAACCACTTGTAGTGAAATCGAAAGTGTTAGTTATAATCTAATTTATCAAAATTTAAGACTTTTATTAGGACAAGAATTTTTAGAAAAATGGATAAAAAATAAAGAATTTATTATTGACTATATGGAACTTTTGAAAAATAAATTAGAAGAAAAATATGGAACGAAAAATCAAAAAGATATAATAAAAATAATAGAAAAATTATCTGTTTTATTAGAAGTGAACTATAATTCAAAGAAAAAAGAAGAATTTGCAAAAGAAAAAAAAGAAATTGAAAAAACATTGAAGAAAATTGATAACAAAGAAAAATATATTGAAATGATTACAAAACAGAAAAGAAAACTAACAAAAGAAATCAAAATCATTGATGCAACAGTAAATGATAAAAAATTATTAGAAGCAGAGTATATAAAACGAAATGAGGAACTCCCATCAAAGAAAAAAATATTTAGTGTTAGAGTTTTATCAAAAAGGATGAAAAAAGAAAGAGATGAAAAACTAGAAGAATTAGAAAAATTAAATGAATTATTAAATCCAAGAAAATATATTTCTTATAAAAAAGAAATGGAACAAAAATACGAATATTTGAAATTGATAGAAATAGATGATTTTGAAAAAGAAATAAATAAAATGCTTATCAAATTACAGAAAGTTTTTCTAAAGGTTTATCAATTAAAGATTCAAAAAACAAATGAAAAATCGGAAATTGTGGATTGTATATATGAGTTTAGATATTATACAGTATTACCATATAACGAAAAAATAAATATAGGAGAGGTAAAAGAAATTCAGAAAGAATTGCAAGAAACTAGAAGATTATTATTAGATAAAGCACAAGAATTAAAAGTAATAATCGTAACTTCAAAAAATAAGGAAATTGATAATGAAATATTAAAGAATATATTTACAATTAGAATACTTACATTAGAAGATATATATATAAAGTTGATAAAAGAAAAAGATAAAGTATATATTCAATTATTTGATGATGATATCTTTGAAGAAAAAGTAGAACTAAAAGATTTTGGAAACATCAATAAAAAAGATTTAGAAATAAAAGTAAATAAAAAAATAAAAGTATTTAATTAAAGTTTGCTAGAGCATAAATTTGCTCGAATGGAGGTTTTTATGAAAATTACATTTTTAGGAGCAACTAGAACAGTAACAGGTTCCAATTTTTTGGTAGAAGGAGCAGGAAAAAGATTTTTAGTAGATTGTGGAATGTGGCAAGGAAAAGCAGAACAAGAAATGGAAAATAGTCAAGAATTTGAATTTAATCCTTCAGAAATTGACTTTATGCTTTTGACACATGCACATATAGACCATTCAGGAAGAATACCAAAATTGTATAATGAAGGGTTTAGAAATAAAGTATATGCACATAAGGCAACTTGTGATTTATGTACATTGATGTTACCAGATAGTGGACATATACAAGAAACAGAAGTAGAGTGGAAAAACAAAAAAAGAAAAAGAAAAGGTGAAGAACCAATAGAACCAATTTATACTGCAGAAGATGCAGTAAGATGTTTGGAAATATTTGAACCTGTTCAATATGATCAAATAATTGAAATAACACCAGAAATACATGTTAGATTTAATGATGCAGGACATATGTTGGGATCTAGTATTATAGAAGTATGGGTAAAAGAAGGAGAAAAAGTAACCAAAACGGTTTTTACAGGAGACATTGGAAATAATGATATTCCATTGTTAAGTCCTCCAACTATGATTGAAGATACAGATTTTCTTGTTATGGAATCTACTTATGGAAGTAGACTTCATATGAGAAATGATGAAAAGGCACAAATTTTCTTAGATGTTGTATCAGAAACATTAGATAATGGCGGAACAGTTGTTGTTCCATCTTTTGCAGTTGGTAGAACACAAGAAATTTTATATGAAATCAACAAATTAAAAGATGAATATGGTGATGATGAAGAATTTAGAAGAAAATATAAAACGATTATGAAAGCACCTGTATATGTAGATAGTCCTTTAGCAATATCTGCAACAGAAGTGTTTAGAGAAAACACAGAAATTTTTGATGAAGAAACAAAAGAAGAAATTATGAAAGGAGATAATCCGCTAGAATTTCCAGGACTAAAATTTACAAAAACAGCAGATGAATCAAAAGCATTAAATGAAGATCAGACACCAAGTATCATTATATCAGCAAGTGGTATGTGTGAAGTTGGAAGAATTAAGCATCATTTAAAACATAATTTATGGAATCCAAAAAGTACAATCCTTTTTGTTGGATATCAAGCACCAGGAACATTAGGATATAGTATTGTTAATGGAGCAAAAACAGTTAAAATATTTGGAGAAGAAATTGCAGTAAATGCAAGAATAGAATATATAGAAGGATATTCAGGACATGCTGACCAGGAATTATTAATGAATTGCATTTATTCTTATATAAAGAAACCAAAACATATCTTTTTAGTACATGGTGAACCAGAATCACAAGATATATTAGCAGACAAAATAGAGGAAGAAACTAAAATAGGTGTAACAATTCCTGAATTTGGAGAAACATATGAACTAAATGATGAAATTGTTATGACACATAAGATAGAAAGAAGAGTCAATAAAACAATTAAATCAGAAATTCTACAAAGATTAGGAAAATTAAAAGAAGAATTAAAAGATATGGAAGTCTATGTTAATCAAGATTTACAAGATGAGAGTTTAAGAGATGAAGATATCTTTAGAATTAATGAAAAAATTAAAGATTTGGAGAAACAAATCTTAAATGTAATAGAGGGATAGAAGGAGAAAATAAAATGGAGAATAAGTATTTTAATGAAGCAATTATAGGAAATAAAAAGATGCTCGCAACATATACTTCAAAAGGAGAATTACAAAGACTTTATTTTCCTTCAAGAGAAAATAGACAATATATTAGTTTTTTTCATACAGGAGTAAAAGTAAATAATTCTGATTTAATTTATTTACATGATGATATCAATAATGTATATAAACAATATTATGATACAGATACAAATGTTTTGAATACAGAAGTTACGAATACGTATTTTAACTTGACAATGCTACAAACGGATTGTGCATTAATAAAAGAAGATAATGTATTATTAAAAAAATATACATTTATTAATGATAGCAAAATAGATTTAGATATCGAATTCTTTATACATGCAGAATTATTGTCAGATGAAAATAACCATGTTAGTTGTAAAGTAATAGATAATGGAATGCTTCAATATGCCCACGATTTCGTTATTTCTACATTTGCTAAAGATTACAAAATTAACAAACATCAAATTCATGGAAGCAAAGAAACAATTAGACAAACAGAAATATATGATAAAGATTATATTGGTATGTCTAAAGATTCAAGCATTAGCTATAAAATAGGGGTTATTCATCCTAACGAGAAAAAAACAATTGAAATTTGTATTATGGCTGATGAAAATAAGAACATATCTGATATAGAAGATGAAGTGGATAGAATCAGAAGAAAAGATTTGAATAAAGAATGTGTTGCTACAAGAAGTTATTGGAGAAAATACTTAAAAGCACATAATGGATTAAACTTAAAAGAACCACAAAATAGTTATGAAGAAAAAATATTTGAAATTTATAAACGTACAATTTTGTTATTTCCATTATTAACAAATCAAGAAACTGGTGGAATTATTGCATCACCAGAAGTAGATGAATATTTTAACCATTGTGGAAGATATGCTTATTGTTGGCCAAGAGATGCTGTATTTATTACAAAGGCAATGGATATTTTAAATATGCAAAAAGAAACAGAAAAATTTTATAAAACGTTTTGCAAAATGACACAAAGTAAAAATGGTATGTGGGAACAAAGATTTTTTACAGATGGGAAATTAGCACCTTGTTGGGGATATCAAATAGATGAAACAGCAAGTGTTGTATATGGTGTTTATGAACATTATCAATATACAAAATCTGAAAAATTTTTAAAAGACAATTTAAAAATGTGTGAAAAAGCAGTAGACTTTTTAAAGAAATATGTAAAACAATGGCTTGAAATAAAAGACCAAGATGGAGATATTGTAAAAGAAGAAATTGAAAACAGTTTTTATTCTAATAAAGATAAAATACATGTAAGCTATGATATTTGGGAAATGCATGAAGGAATTCATTTATATTCTTTATCAAGTATATATGCTGCTTTTGAATGTATCATGAAAATGTATAGAATATTAGACAAAAATGTTTCTGAATTTGATAATAACCGATTAAAAGAAGAGAAAATATTAAAATCAGAAAAAGAGTTGCAATACCTACAAACAGAAATTAAAAACTTTATTAATGAAAAAATGTATGATAAAGAAACCAATTCTTATTTAAGAAATACAGAAGATAAAAAAATGGACATTAGTATGTTAGGGGCAGTAGAACCTTTTCATGTATTTGAGCCAAAAGAGAGAAAAATATTAAATACAATTGAAAAAATGAATTTAAGTATTCGAACTTATACAGGAGGATATCAAAGATTTGAACAAGATCATTATATGAATGGAAATCCTTGGCCAATATCAAATTTGTGGATGACACTATATTATTTAGAGGCAGGTGAAAAGCAAAAAGCTAAAGAAACATTTGATTTTGTTGTAAAGACAGTTGGAAAACATTATTTTATTGGAGAACAAATTGATAACAATACATTAAAGCCAAATTGGGTAATCGGTCTAGGCTGGAGTCATGCAATGTTTATTATTGTACTAGAAAGATTATATAGAAATAAATAAAAGTATGAATGAGATTATAAATAAAAAATACGAAAACAAATTAAAATGATAAAGGAAGCAAAAAATATAGAAGATAAAAAGGATGAGATAACAATTCATAACACACGAAACACATAAGCAAGTACAAGAATATAAAAGGGGAATTTTAATGATAGAAAGAAAAGGGGCAATGTTGCTTGTAATAGCTGTAATGATAATAATATTTACTGAAAGTATAGGAATAAATATGCAAATAGCATTAAATTATTTACCAGTATTTTTTGCTATAATTACAGTTATTTTATTTAATTTAAAATTGAAAGAAAAAATAACTAATAAAAAAAGTATCATAATTATTAATGTTATTGTCTTAGGAATCAATTTACTATTAACAAAATTGATAAGTGGAATTTTTAGTTATGTTTCTATATTAGCGGTTCTAATTTTATGTAAGTTTTTAGAGAAAATTGATTTTTTACAATTTGATAGATTCTTTATTAAGGACATTATTAAATATTATATAATACCATTAATTATATTATTAATTATAGATGTAGGATATCCTAAATTTATAAATGCAATATCTGAATTATCAGATTTTTGGATGGTGGATTATGTTTATTTTGCTATGAATATAATTTATGAAATCTTGATAGCGAATATTGTCATGGTTATGTTGGTGATATTTTTTAAAGATATAATAAATTCGAAAATAGCAATTAATATAAGTCCAAAAAGAATATTTATCATTTCTAGTATAATACTTGTAATCATATTATGTATAAAAATTATTATAGGTTGTATAAATGCAAGTGGGGCAGACACCAAAATAGAAATGTTGAATACTGCAATACAAGCTAAGGATTTGAATACATATTATGAATTAAATTTGGATCCAAATGTGAATTTGAAAGATATGGGTGAAATTCAAGAAAAAGAACAAAAATATATGGTAAGCTTTAATAATATTCTGATAAAAGGTGTATCAAGTTGGTCAGAATTATTTTATAAGACAGAAACAAATGGTATACAAGATATGGTTAGTAGAAAATCTATGACTGGAAAAGAAGCATTACAAAAATATACAGAAAGTGCAGAAGAGTATATTGAGAGATTAAATATTTACAAAGAGAACTTGTCTCTACAAAATGTATCAAATGTTATTATTTACTTATTAGATATGATATGTATTTTTATAGTGTATAAGAAAGCCTAACCTTGTTGTATACGGAAAAATCTTATATGTGAATCAAGATACAAGTAGATTTTTCCTATACAATAAGAAAGGCATGCGGTAACGAAATCAAATAATATAAAATAGGTAAAAAGGATATCTTATTTTTCGAAATCCTCTTTACCTATTTTTTATCTAATTACAATAAAGGCTTCTGTTCAGACTAGTGTACCAGGGGGAAGTATTTATAAATTATTTATTACTCGGTTCAATACAAATATTAAGAAATTCTAAAATCATTTTATGGCACCCTTTCACTTAGTCCTCACTACGTTCGACGTGAACATTTTCCAAAAAATGCTTTAAGAATTTCTAGATATTTTCCAATCACATTCGTAATGAAATAATTTATAAATACTTCCCCCTGGTACACTAGTCTGAACAGAAGCCAATAAAGTAGATAAAATTAAAAAAATTAAAAAAATGTATTGACAGGAAAGCAGAAAGATGTTAATATAATTTTACTACAAATCATTTTGTAGATTTTATGTCAAAACTTTCCATAAAAAAATATAAAAAAATCGAAAAAAAGTATTGACATAAAAAAATAAAAATGCTATTATAAATAAGTACCTTGCAACAGACAAAATAATAAAAAATAACAAGAGAATTAGTAATAATACTACATAATAGAATAAGACAAAAAAGAGCATTACTAGTTTTTTATTTTGCCCAAATAAAAAAAATAAAAAATGTCAAAAAAAGACTTGACAAACAAAACAAGGTATAGTATAATGCAACTCGTTCCACAAGAGGAACGAAAAAGTACATTGAAAAGTAAACAATAAAATCCTTTAGAGAATAAACCGAAGCGGAAAATATTTCGAAAGAAATAGAGTACCGAACAAGTAAATTTTTT
>CAJFLB010000028.1:661-32545 GCA_904387305.1 uncultured Clostridia bacterium | reverse complement strand
TTAGATAAAAACGGTTATTAAGATTGACCTTTTTTCTATCAAAAATTTTTTAAAATTTTTTTCATTTTTCTATTGACTTTTCATAGTTGGTCTCCTTTAAAAAGTTTACATATATATTTTACCATATTTTTTCTATAAAAATAAAGAAGATGTCCTAAAATGGGAACCCTCTTCTTACCAATTTTTCGTATTTGATTGAATATCCTTGTTATAATTGTCAAATTCACTTTCTAAATCTCTTTGGTCTTTTATTGCTTCTTGTTTTATGTTCTGTATTTTTTCTTCAATTGTCTCAATTTCTTCTGTTGTTTTACTATCTTCTGTTTCTTCCTGTTCTTCTTTTTGGTTATTATCTTCTTGTTTCTGTAATTTTTTTAATCTATCAATTTCCTTTTCAATATCTTCCTTTAATTGCTCTGCCTTTTGACTATGCCCATTATTATCATTTTTATTTGCACATCCCTCTTCTGTTAAAATATCTATTGCCGATTCGTATGTTTCTATTGCTTTTCTTATGCTCTCTTGGTCTTTCTCATCTACTTCTACCGTCTTACATATTGTTAATGCATAGTTTATTCTAATATTACATTCCTTTTCTTTAGGAATCATTCTTTTTAAAGCTTTTTTATACTCTTCTATTGCATTTTCATATTCTCCATTTTGGAAAAGGATATTACCATAATTGTAATTAGCTACATAACCTTGTATGAAGTTCAAATAAGTTAACTTTTTTCCTTGATTACTGTCATATTTTCCTTGATTATATTGATTAATTAAAATACTATTTGTTCCAATATTATATAATAATTTTAAAGATATAAGTATTAAAATTATATATATAATAATCAACACTTTTTTCTTCATCACATACTCCTCTTTCGAATTGTAAAATCTATTAGTAATAAAATTACTAATGGAATCGCAAAATAGTAATATATATCTTGATATGAATTTATTTTTTCTTCATTTGTTTGTGAATCAGATATTTGTTTTTTTATATCACTTAACTTGTAATTCATATTAGATGTTTTGCTCATTTGTATATAATCAATTTTCATGTCTGCTGCTATTTGTTTAAGATTTTTTTCATCTAGCTTTGAAATAGCTGTTACTTTCTCATGAGTAATATCATCATAATAATATATATAATACAATTCACTGCTTGGCTCGTCAGCAAATGAACTCCTAACCATTTTTCCTCCTGCTAAAGTCCCATATCCCATTACTGCACCATTGGAAATATATTGTCCTATGCTTGAAAATGTTTCTAATGTTTCTCCCTCTTTTGTTATTTCTCCGTCTGATATAAAAAATAATACAAATTTTGCATTTCCATTCTGCCTTTGATTTTCTTCCTTTAATGTTTTTTCTAGCACATCTTTTACTAAATTAATAGAAGTACCATTCGCATAATAATCATCTTCAAGACTGATCGCTTTTAGTTCTGCTTGTACCATGTCTGCATCTGTTGTAAACGGGATAAGTTTTTTGGCAGTATCTCCAAATGTTATGATTGAATATTTACATCCAGATAATTCTTCTACTATATGACAGCAATCATTTACAACTCCCTCAAATCGTTCCTTGTTTCCATTATAGTCTAATGCTTTCATGCTAACACTCTTGTCTATAACAAATAAAATATTTAAGTCTGAATTCATTGCCATTGTCTCTCCATTGGGAATCATTAATCGTAAATTTATAACAAATAGTAAAATAATGATTGCAATTTTTATACATACATTTAAAATATATTTTTTCATTAAATTTTTCTGTTTAGGAGTTTGAATATTATCTGTTTTATTTAAAATTTTTTCTTTTAATGGCTTATTATATATTGTTAAAATAATACATATTATGCAAATAATACTCATAAGCCATATTGGTATTATTGGATTTATTATCATAATCTAATCCTTTTCTCAAAAATAATTAAACTAAAAAATATGACAATTATACTTATAAAAAATATTTCTGGGTGATCTGTTACATATGTTTTTTTGCTTGTTTTTAATAATGATGTTTTTGTTTCTTTTATTTCTTGTACTATGCTTGTTGTCATTTTTTGCAAATCACCTGTATAGAATTTTCCTCCTGCATTTTGCTCTACGGCCTTTTTATATGATGCTATTTTTTCATTTGAAGTATACATGTTCATTTCCACCGTTGGACAATAAGCATATAAGTTTATATTATATTGTTTGCATAATATACACGCATCTTGTAGTGTTACTGTTTCTTGTCCAGAAACATCATTGTCTGTTGCGAAAATGATTATTCTAGTTCTTTCTGTGTCTGTTTCTAAATCAGGAAATGAAAATATTGTTCCGTGCTAGTCCATCTCCCACAAGAGAACTTCCTTTTTCATCACTGTTTGCTACTACTCCACCATACCAAAATGTGAATGTTTCTAAACCTTCTTCATCAGATGTAGATGTATATGGAACAGATCCATTGTTTTTTGCCACTAAATCCATCTGTTTTTCTATTTTATCCAGACACTCATTTATGTAATTATAATCATCTGTCAAAGGGCAATATACAATTGGTGCTGTGTTATAAATAACAATACCTATTCTATCTCCTTCAATACTTGGAATAATTTGTTTAAACTGCTTTATTAATTCTAAATTAACCTCACATTCTGAAGTCGATACATCTACCCCTATGATAATATCTCTATTATATTTATTTTCACTTCTGTTTTGAACTGTTATTGGTCTTGCAATAAGTACACTAACTATCACTATGCATATAACACTTAATCCTTTTATTAAATAAGATAAAATCTTATATTTCTTTACTTTTGATTTATAATATTCTGTTTCTTTTATGTATTTCGTATTTGCAACTTTTTTACCTTGGGTGTAATTTTTTCTTTTGTTACCTTTAAAACATATGAATAATGCAAGTATTAAACAGATTATTATTACAATTGGATACATTAATTCCATTCGTTTATAACTCTCCTTGCTTTATTTATTGAGTTACCAAAATCTCCTGTTGATTTACTCGCAAATTCTGGCTCATAATATTCTTTAATCAATTCATATAAAGTTGGGATATTTAGTTTTTTTATTTCCATTAAAGAATAATTTTGCGTTGTAATATCAGTAATCTCAAATACAAATAATCTAACAGCTTCACTTATTAATTGATATGCTTTCCTTAATTCAATCATATTGTTCGTGTATTTATATTCAATTATATCTAATTGATTTAGATATTTTTCCTTTATCACAGGTATATTTTTTATATTTTTTTCAGGAATTGCTTTTATTTCTTCTTGTTCTTTTATTACTTTTTTATTTTTTTTTCTCAAGCTAATTAAATAACAGGTTTCAAGTATCACTAAAACAATTGCAATGATTAATGGTATGATTGAGTATGTAAAAGGTTCCTGCAAATTAATAGATGTTTGCATATTTTCGCCTTTCTAATAATTTAAATACATCGTTTACTATATCTTTTTGTTTGTTTATTGTTGTTGTAACGATTTTATACTTTTTAAATCGTTCCTTTGTTTCTTCATATATCTTATTTTTTATTTCTAATTCTATATTTCTTAACTGTTCATCTTCCAAAATATAATCTGGTATATAACTATCTTGATCTACATCATAAACATTATAACCAGTCAATAATGCATCTGAAACATTTATAAACATGACATCATGTAACAAGGATAGTCTTTTCAATGTTTCTTCTGAAATATTACTCATTCCGTCAATATCTGTTACAATAAAAATAATCATTCTTCTTTGTATAAACTTTAAAACATATTTTATTAAATCTTCAAAGTCATTTTCTGTTCCTATATCTTTTTCATAAGAACATAAAATTCTTTCTATATTATATAGTCCTGTTTTAAATGGAAACATTTTTATATTTTCTTTTCCTTTATAAATAGCACTAATGGAATCTCCATTTTTATTAACCAAATAAGCGATTGTTCCCATAGCCATTAAAGCTACCTCTTTTTTGGGTTCTAAATCCCTTGTATCAGCCAACATTTTCTTTCCAGAATCTAATATAAATAAAACATTATGTTTTTTTTCTGCTATATATTGTTTTATTAAAACTTTATTAGATCTTGCAGATGCTTTCCAGTCTATATCTTTTACATTATCACCAATAACATATTCTCTCAAATCTTCAAAGTTCATGCTTTTTCCTTTATAGATTGAGTTATAAGCACCTTCTAAAATATTTGATGTTTTCTTTTTTGTATAAATAGATAGATTGGCTTTAATTTTAGTAATATACTTCATATTCATAATCCATTTCTCCTAAAAATATTTTATGGTGCTTTTATTGAAGCTATGATTGCATCTATTATTGTTTCAACTTGAACTTCATCTGCTATAGCTTCAAAATTCAAAGTTATTCTATGCCTTAATATACTATAACTTAATGCTTTTATATCGTCTGGTGTAACATATGTTCTTCCATTTACTAATGCCAATGCTTTACTAGCTTCCATAAATGCTATGGAAGCTCTTGTGCTTGCTCCATTTGTTACATATTTTGCTAATTCTGGTTCTATAACTTTTGATACATTTCTAGTTGCATAGACTATATTTATTAAATATTTTTTTACTGCTTCATCTATATATACTTTTTTACTTAATTCTTGTAAGAATTTTATATCTTCTAAATTTACAACTTTTTCTTTTTTTTCAAAAACATTGTTCTCAATTCTGTTTAATACTTCAAGCTCTTCACTGGCAGTAGGATAACTTAATGTTTCTTTTATGATAAATCTATCTTGTTGTGCTTCAGATAAAAGATATGTTCCTTCTTGTTCAATTGGATTCTGTGTTGCTATCACTATAAATATTTCTGGTAATTTATAATTTTCTCCACCTATACTCACTTGTCTTTCTTGCATAGCTTCTAGCATAGCACTTTGTGTTTTTGAACTTGATCTATTTATTTCATCTAGAAGCACAAAATTAGCATATACTGGTCCAATCTTTGTTTCAAACTCTGTCGTTTTAGCATTGTATGTTTGAGTACCAATAATGTCACTTGGTAACAAATCTGGTGTACATTGTATTCTTGAGAACTTACCTCCACAACTCTCTGTTAAGACTTTTGCAGCTGTTGTTTTTGCCAATCCTGGTACAGATTCAACTAATATATGCCCATTTGCAATTAATGAAATTAATAGTGATAGTTGTAAATTTCTTTGTCCAACTATTCTTGATGTATAATAATTTGATATTGCTTTTATGATTGCATTACTCTTTTGTATTTCTTCCATTGAAATATTATTATTCTCCATTCTTTTATCCCCTCTTTAGTATTCAAAACTTAATTTCATAATCTATGATAAGTATTTGTTAGTTAATCAATTTGTATATTTTACACTGTATACTTAACTCATAATATCAAATATTGTTTTTTTTTACAATATTTTTTCGAAAAAATATAAAAATACATCTTAACAATTGCTACAGTTCAGCCCTTCTCTTCTAAGGGGAATGATATGTTATATTTTTAAGATTCGAATGTGACCGGAATCATTTTAGAAATTCTTATATCTAAGTCGTAAAGGGTCCTGTTTCCGGGTATTGTTACGATTTAGATATTAGAATTTCTTAAATGGAAATTGGAGGGTAGCCGAGAATCTTAAAAATATAACATATCATTCCCCTTAGAAAAGAAGGGCTGAACTGTAACTAATAATTTTTGAAAATATTCATTTATTTTTGCTTTGGCTTTTTAATTATATGTAAATAACATTTTTCTAACAAAAAAAGAGAGAGTTGTATTTTTTTCTCTCTCCTTTTGGTTTTGCCAACTATTGATTACACTTCAGAATTATATCATATGGTTCTGATTGCCATTTTAAACGTTAACATCAAATACATTTTTAACCATATTTAATTCTTCTAGGTTTACTGGTGTTATCTCTTTTCCATCATCTGAATTTATATATTCCATTGCATAAAAACTAGAGCCCCCAACTGCGTCATCTGATTCATGATCCAAATTATCACTAGCACTACTATTTTCATTAATTTTATCAAGTATTTTCTTTTTATCATCGTCATTTAATTTCTTTGTTATTGTTTTATTTCTACCAGAGTTAAAATATTCTGTAACTATTGTCCATTTATCATTATCACTATATATTGTTGATTTTCTATTTACACTTGAACTTCCATCATACTCGTAGTATACTTCTTTATCATAAGATATTTTCTCATTTTGCATTTTAACTACTACTACAATTATTACTACAGCAACAATGATTCCCAATATAATTAAAATTTTACTTTTCTTCATATCTTATTACCTCCTATATAATTTTTTATATCTTCATGTTAATCATCGTTCTCAATCAGTGTATAATTGTAAACCTAATATAATTATACCTCTTTTTACGTAAATTTTCAAGTCACATAGCCTTTCTATCAACATTATATAGGTAATATGCATGATTCTACATTATTTACTTTGTTGGATAATTTTTTAATTATTCTTCAATTTCATAGATAACAATTTTGATATACCATTTTCCTCCATTGTAATTCCATAAACCGTATCTGCTGCTTCCATAGTTCCTTTTCTATGTGTAATCACTAAGAATTGTGTATCTTTAGAAAATTTCTTTAAATATTCTGCATATCGATAAACATTGACATCATCTAAAGCTGCTTCTATCTCATCTAGCACACAGAATGGTGCTGGATTGATTTTTAGAATAGCAAATAATAATGCAATGGCTGTAAATGCTTTTTCTCCACCAGATAATAACATCATGTTTTGTAATTTCTTTCCTGGTGGTTGTACCGTTATTTCTATTCCACATTCTAAGATGTTATCTTTATCCTCTAATGTCAAACTTGCATTTCCTCCACCAAATAATTCTTTAAATACTTCTGCAAAATTTTTGTTAATCAATTCAAATTTTTCTTTAAATTGCTCTTTCATAATACTTGTCATATCAGAAATAATCTTTCTTAATTTTGCCATTGTACTTTCTAAATCCACTCTTTGTTCACACATAAAGTCATATCTATCTTTTAAGTTCTTGTATTCTTCTATAGAATCAACATTAACACTTCCTAATTCCTTAATTTCATTTCGTAAATCTTTTACTTTTTTCTGTGTCAATTGTACATTTTCTGGTTTTCTGTAATCTACGACATTATTTGGTGTTAATTCATATTCCTCCCACATTTTGTTAATAATTCCATTGATGTCTTCTTCTAGTTTGTTTCTCTTGACATCTACTTTTACCATTTGTGCTTTTAAATCTTCAATAACTTTTAATTTGTTGTTAATTTCCTCTTCTTGTTCTGCCAATTTCTCATTTTTTTGGATTCTCTTTTCTTTTAACTCTTCTATTTTAGAACCACTGTTTTTTACTTCTTCTTTAATTTTCTCTATCTTTTCTTTGATTTCTTCAATTGCCTTTTCCAAATCAAAATTATCTTGTATGATTTGCTCAATTTGTGTCTTTTTATTTTCAATACTTCTATTTGTACTTTCTATTTCAGAATGAATTCTTTCTTGAATTTCCTCTATCGAAGTCTCACTTTCATCAAATGAAGATACAGAAATTTTTAAATTTGTAATATCAAAATTCAAATCATCTACATATTTTTGATTATCTTTATTTAATTCTGCAAATTCTGTAATGATTTTTTTCAATTTTTCATTTTCTTCATTAATTGCTTGTATTTTCTCTTGGAAATCTGCTTTATTTTTCATACTTTCTTGTTTTTGTTCTTCCAATTTTTTGCTTTCTTCTTTTAGTTTATTTAATCTCGTTTCTACTCTCGTAATATTTTCCTCTATGCTATTAATTTTCTCTTTACCTGTTGCATATGTGATTTCAGTTTCTTGTAATTCTTTTTCAAAAGCTGAAGCCTTTTCTAGTACATGTTCAATAGATTCTTGATAGTTTTCTTTTTCCTGTTCTATTTTTTGTATTTGTTCTTCTAATTTTTTAATTTCTTTTTGTAGTTTTTCGATTTCTCTTCCTCTACCTAAGATATTGACTGTCTTTTTCGCAACAGAACCTCCTGTAATCGCACCTGATGGATTAATGACATCTCCTTCTACTGTGATAATTCTAAAACTATATCCATTGTCTTTGGCAACTCTAATAGCTGTTTCCATATCTTGTACAATCACAGTTCTTCCTAATAGATTTAAAATAATATTTTCATATTTTTTGCTATATCGAATTAAATCTGAAGCAATTCCGATAATTCCTGTATTTTTACCTCTAATTTTTTCAAGTTTTTTTCCTTTCACTGATGAAATTGGTAAAAATGATGCCCTTCCTAAATTATGTTTTCTTAAATGTTCAATCAGTCTTTTTGCATCTTCTTCATTTTCTGTTACAATATTTTGCAAACTACTTCCTAAACACATTTCAATTGCTGTTTGATATTCTTCTGGTACTTCTATAATATTTGCTAAAACACCATGCATTCCTTTTCCTAATTCTTTTGTTGTCTCACAATCTTTTAATAATGTTTTAACACTTTTGATATATCCTTCTTTTTCTTTTTCTGTTTCTATTAAGAATTTTAATTTTGATTCTTTGATTCTCTTTTCTCCTGAAAGCATATTGATTTTACTATCAAAATCTTTGATTTTCCTGTCTGCTTCTTGTTTTTCTTTATTTACTTCTTCTAAATCTGTTAAAATTTTATTTCGTTTACTTTCTATTTCATAAAATTCTTTTGCAATCTCTTCTTTTTTCATTCTGGTATTATCTAGCTCAGAAATATTTCCAGTCATTTCATTTTTGATTTGTGTTTGCCTTTTTTGATAGTTTTGATAATTAATATCTTGCTCACTAATACTTGCTTGCAATTCATATTTCTTATCTGTATTTTCTTCTACTGTTTTCTTATGTTCTTCCATTTCTAATTCTTTGCTAGACAATTTTTTTGTAATTTCTGCCAATTCTTTTTCTTTTTCTTCTAACTCTTTTGCAAATTTTTCTCTATTTTGTTTTAAATTTTCTTTCTTTTCTTCTTTTTGTTTCTTCTCCTCTTCTAGTTCTTTTATTCTTGCTGTTAACTCTTCAATTTCTTTTTCAAATCTTTCTTTATTTTGTTTATTATTTTCAATTCTTGTATTAGACACATTAATATCAGAATTTAACATCTCAATTTCTTTTTTACTTTCAAATCCTAAATTAGACATTTCTTCTATGGATTCTGTAATATGATCAATTTCTGATTTTAATTCTTCTTTTAATGCTTTGATTCTTTCTAATCTACCTTCTTCATCATTGCATTGATTTTTATAGATTTCTTCATCCTTTACAATATCTTCTAATTCTTTTTTATATTTTTCTATATTGTATAAAAACAAACCAATCTCAATGTTTTTTAATTCTTCTCTTAAATTTAAATATTTTTTTGCTTTTTCTGCTTGTATTTTTAATGGTTCTATATTGGTTTCAATTTCTGCCAATATATCATTAATTCTAAGAAGATTTAATTTGGTATGTTCTAATTTTTTCTCACTTTCTGCTTTTCTTACTCTATATTTTACAATTCCTGCTGCCTCTTCAAAAATATGTCTTCTATCTTCTGATTTATTACTTAAAATTTCATCTATTTTTCCTTGCCCTATAATAGAATAACCATCTTTTCCAATACCTGTATCCATAAATAGTTCTAATACATCTTTTAATCTACATGGTACTTTATTGATATAGTAACCTGTTTCTCCACTTCTATATATTTTTCTTGTAACGGTTACTTCTGTATATTCAATAGGCAATGTTCCATCTGTATTATCAAACACCAATGATGCCTCCGCAAAACCTAATGATTTTCTATTTTGTGTACCTGCAAAGATAATATCTAGTGATTTAGAACCTCTTAATGATTTCATACTTTGTTCTCCAAGTACCCATCTAATAGCATCTGATATATTACTTTTTCCAGAACCATTTGGTCCTATGACACTTGTAATTCCTGGCATAAATTCTAATACAGTTTTATCTGCAAATGACTTAAATCCTTGTAATTCTAATCTTTTTAAATACATGTATATCTCCTCTTTGTTATGTTTATTTTTACTTATGTTTCTATTTATATATTTATTTTTCAAACACTTTTACTTTTATACTATATACTATTTTTCCTTAAAAAACAAGCAAATCTTTTTACTTTTTCTGCTACATTTTAGATTCAAATTCTTGAAGATACTAACTGTAATCTTTTTATTTCATATTTAAATGAATTGTTTTTCTTTTCCACTTACAAATTTTAAAAAGATGATTGATTTTTCTTCTATGTTTTATTATAGTATTTATAACAATCATTTATTATTGGAGGTTTTATAATGCAAAACATGCTTATTGGAACATATTCTCAAAATGGAATTTATACTTTGCAATTTCGTGATGGTTCACTTTCTTTATTGAATAGATCTGATACATTTGAGAATTGCTCATGTCTTTCTTATTTTTCTAACCATATTTATGGAATTATAGAATATTCTGAAAGAGACATTTATAAAGATGGTGCTTTAATTTCTATGGCTTCTACTCTTTCAGATCAGCATGCTTTTCCTATTTCAGGAAAAGGTCCTTGTTTTATCCTATTAGATGATATACGAAATTTATTATATATTGCCAATTATGGAAATGGTACTATTGATGTTTTTCTACTTTATGTAAATGGAAATATTACTTCTTCTATCTATCACAAACAATATACTTCTCATTCTCGTATACATCATCTTGCATTTTCAGAAGATAAAAATATTTTATTTGTTAGTGATTTAGGAGATAACAAAATATATGCTTATCAAATTATTTTTGAAAATCAAACATTAGCATTAAAAGAATTAAGCTATTATTCCTTTGCTAATGGAACTTCTCCTAGACATTTGGCTGTTTATTTAAATAATGTATATGTCATTACTGAAGACTCTTGTGAACTATATCATTTTACTTTTTCAGAAAATACTGGTTTTCATTTTGAGAATTCTATTTCTATTGTTGGAAATGATAGAACAGCAAATGATACTGGATGTGCAATTAGAATTAGTAAGGACGGAAAATTTATTTATACAAGCATTAGAGGAAAAGATTGTATTTATGTGTTTTCGACCACTCCTGAGCTAAATTTAATTCAAACCATTTCTTGTTTTGGAAAAACACCTAGAGATATCCAATTTGACATTTTCGAAAATTATTTACTTTGTGCCAATCAAAATTCAGGCAGTATTTCTGTTTTTGCTAGAAATCAAAAAACAGGATTTCTTCAATATAATAATAGTTATCATATTGACAATCCTGCCTGTATTATTCCTTATGAAATTTGACCAGAATCTACCACTATATTTTGTCCAGTAATTGCTTTTGTAATATTGGTTAAAGCATATACCGCATCAGCTATGTCACTTTGTTTTGTAAATTCGCCCAATGCAAGCATATCTTTATATCGATAATTATAGAAGTTGCCATTACTTTCTAATTCTTCTTTAGATGGTACTGTACCAGGAGAAACAACATTGATTCTAATGTTTTTTCTCCCTAATTCTTTTGTCAAAGCCTTCATAAGACCATATATTCCTGATTTAGCAGCACTATATACTGGTAAATTAAATGTTTTTAGTGCATTTATAGAAGATATTAATGTAACTGTTTTATTATCCTTCTTTTCCTTTTCTAATAGCTCTAAAAATATTTTTACTATATAAATGTGGCTTGTTAAATTTAAATTTACAGATTTTTCTATCTCTTCAAATGTTGCAGATTGTATTCCATCTATTTCTGTTGGCATTGGTCTTCCTGCTGCACTAATTAAATGGGTTATCCTTCCATATTTTTCTTGTATTTTATTATATATATTCTTTAAATCTTCTATATTGGTTACATCTGCTTTATAATATTCATAATTTTCATTCTTCAAAAATTCACTATTAGATGTGTTTTCATGAATGTCTGTCGCAATAACTACATTCCCAGCTTCTAAATATTTTTTAACAATTTCTTGGGCAATGTTGCCATCTCCCCCTGTAATTAACACGATTTCTTTTCCCATTATATTCTCCTATCTTTCATATATAATTAATGTTCTTTCTTTTCCTTCTTTCTCAATTATCTCTGGCTCTTTTAGTATCTTATTGGTAATATTTTTTTCTCTAAAATATGGTTCACATCCATCTGAATAAGCACATATATATTTGATATTGGTTAAATCAATTGCATATGTATCTATATAATATTCTGCCTCTTTTTCTCCTGTTAATACACCAAATGATATATCTTTTCCCTGATATTTCATTTCTGGTTTATTTCTATAATCTCTTCTTACCATTATTCTATCTTTTGCATTGTTCCAATCAAATTGATTTTGTTTACTATATACATTTTTTAAATAATTTTCAAATGATTTATGATTGTTAATCGTTTCAAATTGAATGTCACCATTTTCATCTAAGGCAACAATATGTGAATCTCCTATTGAAAAACAATATAGCATATTAGAAGAAATATATCCACCGACTGCCACACAACCATAATAGTCATTTGCTAGATAATCTATTTTTCTATCTTGATTTATCTTAGAAATATCTTTATTAACCTTTTTAATAATCTCTAAAATTGTTTCTTTAGATATATTTTGCAAATCACTTTCCTCTAAATAGTTTATAAATTGATTTGCACATATTTTAGCAGATTCATATGCACCACTTGGGTTAGGATATGTTTTCACCCAGTCTCTTGCTTCTTCTTCATTTTTAGGATATGGTACTGCTTCTCCTTTTATAGAATCTCTTGTAACACCATCTGCTACGCAAAACATATCTTCCTTTGCTACATAATAATCCTCTGCCACTGGTTTTAAATTATATTTTTCAAAAATTTTGTTATCATACATCTTTGCAAATTTTAATTTAAACATCAATCTTTTCCTCTCTAAATTCATCATCATATTTAGATATTTCTTTATACATTTTCGCATCTGGTCTTGACATATTTTCCCTAATTTCTTTTGGTAAATGAAGTCTAATCTCTGCAATAATTTTGCAATAATTTATCGCTTCTTCATAATCTTCTTTTAAAATTTTATCAATTACCATTCTCAATGATACTTGTGCTGCAGGTACTTTTAAATCTATACTCAATTCATAAAACCATCTCATCTCTTTTAATATGTCCACTCTTTGTTCATATGTAAGTAAATTTGAATCAATAAATTTGTATAACATATATGCCATATTTTTGGCATATGTATATCGATAAAATCCAATATGCCCACTATTTTTAAAGTTTTCATAAATAATTTTATATGCTCTATTAATTCTTGAAAAGTAATCTCTTGAACAATTAAAAGATACAGATTTTTTTCTTCTATTTCCTTCATTTCTTTGTCTATAACAATATACAATTTTATTTGTATAATATACTTTTGTAGACTTTATAAAACATGAGGTTGTAAAATATGCATCTTCTGCTGGAACTTCTTCTAAAAATTGTATGTTATTTTCTTCTACAAAAGATCTTCTAAAAATTTTATTACAAGCTGATGAATTTAATATAAAGAAAGACTTTGTATAATCTGTAATACTTAATTTAAAATCTTTGTATTTTTCTTGATCAAATATTGGTTTTTCCCAAATTGTTCCATCAAAATCAGCATTTACATAATTTGCAGTAATAAAATCTGCTTTTTTCTTTTCTATTGTATTAAACATAATCTCACAGGCATCTTCTGTAAAAAAGTCATCTGCATCTGCAAACATGACGTATTTTCCTTCTGCTCTTTTTAGTCCTTCATTTCTAGATGTCCCTGCTATTTTATGATTTTTTTCTAGTTTCACACTAACAAAATTACTGTATTTTTCCGTATATTCGTCCATAATTTTAGTAGAATCATCTTTTGAATGATCATCTACCATAATAACTTGTATAGTCCTAAAATCCATTGTCTGGTGAACAATGGATTCTAATAATTCTTTTAAATATTTTTCTGCATTATATATCGGTATTATAATTGTTATGTTATACATTTTGCTCCTCCCAATTATAGGAATATTTTAAGTTTTATTATTTTATTTACATATTTTTGTCAATATTAGGTAATAATTGTTTCTTTCTTGAAACAACACCTGGTAAAAACGCTTTATTATTTTCTAGTTTTACGTCAAATGCTTTTTCTACTGCATCTATTCTATTTCCTAAAGCAATAATTTCTGAATTGCTATTTAATATGTCTGTTATAGCTAATACAAATAATTGTAATCCTTTTTTCTCTATTTCACTATTAATTGCACTTTCTAAATCTTTTTGTCTTTTTAAAACATCTTCGATACTGACTGTATTTACTTGTGCAATCACAAATTTATTTCCATCTTTATCCAAATTTTTTGCATCTAAGTTTACTAATTCTGCCTCTGAAAAATCTCCTAAATCTGTTCCTGCTTTTAACATGTTTAATCCATATTCTTGAATATCCATTCCTGCTATTTTTTCTAATTCTGCTAATGCTTTTTTATCATGTTCTGTTGTTGTTGGAGATTTCAACAATAAAGTGTCTGATATGATGGCACTTGCCATTAAAATGGCTTCTTCTTTATTGATTTCATGTCCTAATCTTTTATATTCTTCAAATAAAATGGTACATGTACATCCATATGGTTTTGCTGTGTAATATAAAGGTTCTGCTGTTTCAAAGTTCGCAATTCTGTGATGGTCTGTTACTGACCAAATTTTAGCTTTTTCAATTCCTTCTACACTTTGATTAAATTCATTATGGTCTACTAATGCTACACCTTGTCCCTCTTCTACTTTATCTAACATTTCTGGTGCTTCTATATGTAAATAATCTAATACATATTGTGTTTCTTTATTTACTTTTCCTAATCTCTTTGCAACTGTATTATTCCATCCATTTCTTTTGTTTAATCTTTCACTTACTAAACTTGCGCAAATTGAGTCTGTGTCTGGATTTTTATGTCCAAATATAAATACTTCATTTTCCATATTCATTTCTCCTTTTTTGTTTTTCTTATCTTATCTATTATATTTTCATTTACGAAATTTGTCAATAATTAGAAATCTTAAAAGATTATTAAGTTTTACAAGAATTCTGACAATTTTTATCCACCAAAAAAAAGAATAGAAGATTCCCTCATCTATTCTTTGCCATTTTTTTCTATTTGGTTTCACTTTTTTCTATATTTTTTAAAATATTTTCTAACTCTTGTTTATTAAATTGATATTTTTTATTACAGAAATGACAAACTAATTCTGCTTTTCCTTCTTTTTCAATAATATCCTCTAATTCTTCTTTACCAATCGTCATTAACGCATCTTGCATATGTTCTTTTGAACAATCACATTTGAATTCTGGTACAATACTATCTTCTATAATTTCTACATTCTCATCTCCAGTTATTTTCTTAGCAATTTCTTCTAGTGTTAAGTTTTTGTCTAACATTTTTGACATTGCTCCAGCCTTAAATATTGATTGTTCCACTATTGATATATCTTCCTCTGTTGCATCTGGCATAGGATTAATTAAATATCCTCCACTTGCTCTTACACCATTTTTATCTACTAATACCCCTAATGCAACTGCTGAATTTCTTTGCTCAGAATTTACAAAATAATTTGCAAAATCTTCTGCTATCTCACCTGATATTAATGGAGATATTCCAATATATGGATCTTTTAATCCAATGTCTTTTACTACATTAATATATCCCTCATATCCTACTGCTTTACTAACATCTAGTTTTCCATCTTCATTTAATGGTAATTCTACAACTGGATTTGTCGCATATCCTTTTACAATTGGTTTATTATTTGCTGTTGCAATCATAACACCGATTGGTCCATTTCCTTTTAATTGAACCGTTAATTTATCTTTACTTCCTTTCATTTCTGTTGCCATAATAGCTGTTACGGTTAATAGTCTTCCAAAGGCTGCCGTTACAACTGGGCTCATATCATGTATTTTTCTTGCTTCTTCTACCATTTCAGTTGTATTTGCACATACCACTGAAACTCTTCCATCGTGTGCTAAAAACTTGATTATTTTATCTGACATTTAGTCTTTCCCTCATTTCTTTGTAAATTTTGTTTTCATTTATTTATAACATAAATATTAACTTTTTTCAAGTTATCATGGGTTACAAAAAAGCAGTATCTTTTCAACTGCTCTTTTATTGATGTATCTCAAACATATCTTTTCCTTCTCCACAAACTGGGCAAACCCAATCATCTGGTAAATCTTCAAAAGGTGTTCCTGGTGGTATTCCTGCTTTTTCATTTCCAAACTTTGGATTATATATATATTTACATTCTATACATTCATATCTTTGGTTATCCATCTTTTCTGTTTTAAAGTTTCTATATCCTAAACTAATCGCCACAATTACCATAAGCAAAAATGATAATGCTTTCCATATTCCACTTTCTAACATAATCACGGCAAATATCCCAAAGGTTGCACTAATTCCATATAATATTAGAACTGCTTGTTTTTGACTAAAGCCTTTGGCTACAATTCTATGATGTAAGTGTCCTTTATCTGCTTTAAATATAGCTTTAATAGATTTTCCCTTTATCAGTCTTCTGACAATTGCCCAAAATGTATCAAACAATGGTAACCCTAAAACAATTAATGGTAATACAATAACAGCGGCTGTATAGGTTTTTGCTACTCCTAAAATAGAAATAATGGATAATGAAAATCCTAAGAAGTTTGATCCTGTATCTCCTATAAATGTTTTAGCTGGTGCAAAATTAAATGGTAAAAACCCAACCAATGCACCTGCAAGCGCTGTTATAAGTAGTATAGCTACCATTGGCGAATCATTTAATACAAATATGATTAATAATGAAATTGCTGATATAACAGATATTCCTGATGATAAGCCATCTAAACCATCTATTAGATTAATGGCATTTGTTACACCTACAATCCAAATAACTGTTATGATAATAGAAAATATTTCTTGCATTTCTATTGTATTTAAAAATGGCAATGTTATATCTTCTATTCTTATGCCAAATGCCACTGCTACAATCGCTGCCAATACTTGTCCTGTCAACTTTGTTATTGGCTTTATGGTTTTTATATCATCCACAACACATACAATTGAAATAATCAATATTCCCAGAAACATTCCTAGTAGTTTTTTCCCATATTGTTCTATTCCGAAATAAATTGATTGAATTTTCTATGCTCATCACAATTAATAAATAAATTACAGAAACTAAGAAACCTAATATGACTGCTGGTCCACCAAATTTGGGCATTGCCTTTTTATGCATTCTTCTTTGATCTTTCGGAACGTCTACAGCACCTACTTTATGAGCAATTTTTATGGTATAAGGTGTTGCCATAAATGTTACGATAAATGCAAGCAAAAATGCAATTGCAATATCTCCCCACATATTCATTCCTCCATATTATTTCATATTTTTATTTTCAATATCTTCAATTATTTTGACTCTTTCCATATGTCGTCCACCTTCAAATTCTGTTGCCAACCATATTCTTAATATACAAATTGCTTCATTAACACTTACATAATCTGCTCCTAATGCCAATATATTACTATCATTATGTAATCTTGAAAATTTTGCAGTTTCTTCATTATAACATGGTGTACTTCTAATTCCTTTAAATTTATTTGCTACAATACTCATTCCTAAACCAGAACGACAAATCAATATTCCTTTTTCTGCTTGTCCTTTTTGAACAGAAAGTGCAACTTCTTTTGCAATATTAGGATAGTCTACCCTTTCTTCATTCATGCAACCATAATCTATATATTTTATTTCTTTTTCATCTAAGTATTTTTTTATTTCTTCTTTTAACTTATATCCTCCATGATCACAACCAATCGCTATCATCTTTCTTCCTCCTTTTTGAACAATAGGGACGTGCCAAATCGTTTAAAATCTAAACGAAAGGGACAGACCCATATATTCATATTTTTATCTCTATATAAAAATATATCATAAGTTTTTTTATAATACAATAATAAATTGTAAAATTTACTTGCATTTCATAAAAAAATGTGTTAGAATATCAGATGTTATAATGAATAATTGACTAAGAGGAGGTGCTTATAGATGCCAAATATTAAATCAGCTAAAAAAAGAGTTAAAGTAATTGAGAAAAAAACTTTAAGAAATAATATGATAAAATCTGGATATAAATCAGCTGTTAGAAAATTTGAAGAAGCTATTGAGGCTGGAAATTTAGAAGAAGCCAAAGTTCTATTTTCTGAAGCAACTAAAAAAATAGATCAAGCTTGTACAAAAGGTGTTATTGTAAAGAACACTGCAGCTAGAAAAAAATCTAATTTATCAAAAAAATTAAATGCCGCTATGGCTTAGAACAATAGCGGGCTTTTTTAAATGTTTTCTCTGTTTATAATATTTTAAAGCCTGCATCATTGTTTGGCATCAATTTTACTAACGTAAAATTGTGTGCAACCATTTGGGCAAAACTTCATTCTTGAATAGGAAAAAGTGCTTTTCTTATGCAAGAATAAAATAAAGATTATGCATAGTTTTTATTAAAAGCAACTTTTTATTACTAGAAAGTTGTTTTTTATTTTCAAAATAGAAAACACTTGTCCTTATTATTCTCTATGCATATGTTGTTTCCTCATTTTTTTAATTTTTAATGATATTATTATTTCTAAAATCATTTAATATATCCTAAAATGGATGGCTAAAACTTCCATTGTTTTTCTTTTTTTTTCATGTTACGATAGATATAGTATTTTATGAATAGAGGTGTCGTATTTATGATTAAAATATTGATACAAAATTTTAGAAATTTAGATAAAAAAATATCACATATTTTGAAAATTGGCCTTTCTTTTTCTTTTATCATTTGTGTACTTTCAGCGATGGTATTACTTACATATATGCTATTTTTTACATATCCAGTTATTTATTATATTGGAATTTTGGGAATCGTACTTGGATTAAATTTTGCTATGAGCTTTATTATTTCTGCTACGATTATTGATGATGTAAAAAAAGAAAGTCTTTAAAGATTCTTGAATTTTTTATGCATATTTCTTGACAAAACTACATAAACTGTGTAGAATTATATTTAATATTTAAAAAATGTTTGCGTTTGTACAATGAAAGCAGTTAGAAGTTACTTTTAGAGAATAAGGGTCACCGGCTGAAAGCCCTTTAAGGTCAACCTAAACTTGTGAAACACATTGGAGCAATTTTTAATAAAGTGGAAAATTAGATAGATATCTAAATTTATTTAGTTTTCAAGCTGGGTGGTACCGCGGATTTATTTCGTCCCTGCAATTTTGCAAAGGGCGTTTTTTTGTACCCTTTTCGGATACAAATTATGCTCTGACAAATTTAAAGGAGGTAAAGTTGAAAAATAATTATAATTTTTTTCAACTGGATTATACCTCAAGAAAGGAATGAGTAAATATGAATGAGTACAGAACACACAACTGTAATGAAATCACATTAGAAGATGTGGGAAAACAAGTTAGAATTAGTGGTTGGGTTCAAACCATTAGAGATTTAGGAGGTTTGGTTTTTTTAGACATTCGTGATATGTATGGAATTACACAAGTAGTAACTTCAGGAAAAGCTGAAGATGTGGATTTTGCTTCACATATTCCAATCGAATCTACAGTTACAGTATATGGCACAGTAAAAAAACGTGATGAAGAAACCATTAACCCTAAACTAAAAACTGGTTTAGTAGAAATTCGAATTGAAGATATTAAAATCTTAGGAAAAAGAACACAAAATCTTCCTTTTGAAGTCAATACCAACCAAGAAATTAGAGAAGATTTAAGATTACAATATCGATTCCTAGATTTGCGAAATGATAGATTAAAAAACAATCTACTATTAAGAGCAAATGTAATTCAATTTTTAAGAACCCAAATGATTGAACAAGGATTTTTAGAAGTACAAACTCCAATCCTTACAAGTTCTTCCCCAGAGGGTGCTAGAGATTATCTGGTTCCAAGTAGATTACATCCTGGAAAATTTTATGCCCTACCACAAGCCCCTCAACAATTTAAACAATTATTAATGGTTTCTGGAATTGATAAATATTTTCAAATTGCACCATGTTTTAGAGACGAAGATGCAAGAGCTGATAGAGCTCCTGGTGAATTCTATCAATTAGATATGGAAATGAGTTTTGCAACACAAGAAGATGTATTTCAAGCAATAGAACCTGTCATTTACAACACATTTAAAAAATTTTCTTCTAAAGAAATTGCAGAATATCCATTCCCAAGAATCCCATATAAAGAAGCTATGTTAAAATACGGAACAGATAAACCTGATTTAAGAAATCCTTTGGAAATTGTTGATGTTACAGATGTATTTGAACATGTAGATTTACGTGCTTTCCAAGGAAAAATTGTTAGAATCATATCTACACATGATGTAGCCGACCAACCAAGAAGCTTTTTCGAAGGTATGACAGATTATGCGATAAAAGATTTGAAAGCCAAAGGTCTAGCATGGTTAAGAATTTTAGATGATGGTAGTTTCCAAGGACCTATTGCTAAATTCATACCTAATGATGTTAGAATTGAAATGTGTAAAAGAACAAATTCAAAACCAGGAGATTGCTTATTCTTTATTGCTGAGATTCCTGGTGTTGTTGAAACTTTATCTGGACAAATTAGAGATGAACTTGGAAAAAGACTTGGTTTAATTGATAACGATGTTTTCAAATTTTGTTGGATCATTGATTTTCCAATGTTTGAGCTTGATGAACATGAAAAAATCAGCTTTAGCCATAACCCATTTTCTATGCCACAAGGTGGTTTAGAAGCATTAGAAAATAAAAATCCATTAGATATTTTAGCTTATCAATATGATATTGTATGTAATGGAATTGAACTTTCTTCTGGAGCAGTTAGAAACCATGATATTGATATCATGTTAAAAGCCTTTACTATGGCAGGCTATACAGAAGAAGAAGTAAAAAATAAATTTGGTGCTTTATATAAAGCATTCCAATTTGGTGCTCCCCCACATGCTGGTATTGCGCCTGGAATTGATAGAATGCTTATGCTATTATCTGATTCTGATAGCATTAGAGAGGTAATTGCATTCCCATTAAATAGTAAAGCACAAGATTTAATGATGGGTGCTCCAAGTAATGTAAGACGTGATCAATTACGAGACGTCCATATTATGATTGACAAAAAATAACTATTGGCTTTATCACCTAAAAACACTTCTGGGATATTATATATATTATATCTCAGAGGTACCTTTTCATATAATCGATTCAATTTTTATGATGATTGAATAAAACAAAAACAACATATAAGTAATTCTATGATACTTATATGTTGTTTTTATATTATCGATTCATATTACTAAATCTTTTAATGCTTTACCAGCTTTGAATACTGGAGCTTTTGATGCAGGTATTTTGATTTCTTCTTTAGTTTGTGGGTTTCTACCTTTTCTAGCTGCTCTTTTTCTTACTTCGAAAGATCCAAATCCAACTAATTGAACTTTATCTCCTTCTTTTAAAGCATTTGTTACAACTTCTACGAATGCATTTACTGCTTCTTCAGCTGCTTTTTTTGTGTCACCTGTTTTTGCAGCTACTGCTGCGATTAATTCAGCTTTGTTCATTTAAATTACCTCCTATAAGTATAATGTTATGTACTTTTATTGCTTAAAATGACAATAAATGTACTACTATATAAATTTATTCGTCAAAAATATATAAAATCCTTCTTTTTTTCTGAAAATTTAATATATTTTTAACTTTTCTAATATCATACAAATCTTATTTCCTGCAGGTAGCATTTTAATTTCTTGCTTTGAAAATACGTGTAATACAACAACTGCCAATGCATAAATAATGATTGCAGATACTATTGCTATTATTGTAGCCAAACTTTCTGTAATTATTCCTAAAAGTGAAGAATATATAAAATATGAGCAAATTCCCATAATCGCTGTTGCTAATATTGGTTTTATCACAAATCTTCTTACACCTAATTTTAATTTTATCGTTCTTTTTAAAGCTGCAATCGATATCATAAATGCCACTAAATGACATGCTACTGATGCAATAGCTGCTCCATTAACACCTATGGAAGGTATTGGAACTAAAATTAAATTTAGAATTAATTTTACAATCACCCCGGCATCCTAAAGCAATTGCTGGTACTCTTAATTTTCCATATCCCTGTAAAATAGAGTTAATAGTTTGGTCTAATATCGTAAAAATAATTGTCAATGAACTAATTTGCAATACAAGTGTCCCTGAACTTGCATTTGGATATAATAAATTTAGTATTGGTCCAGCAAATATGCACATTCCCACTGTGCATGGAAGTCCAATTAGCATAGACATTAATAATGTAAATGTTGATTTTTGCTTTATTGATTTATAATCTTTTACTGCTTTAGCTGCTGATATGGCTGGAACTAATGCTGTCGCAAAAGCGACATTGAATGATAATGGTAAACTTGTTAAAGTATCTACTTTTCCTCCTAAGATTCCATATTGTGTAACAGCCATATCCTCACTCATAAACTGTTTTAGACTTCTTACAACTGTAAAAGAATCTATGTTTTTATTTAATGAAGACATAATGGCAGTTAGTGCAATTGGAATAGATACTAATAGAATCTTTTTAACAATATTTCTAACTCTTTCATATTTATAATTAACTGTTTCTCTTATTTCTGAAGCAATTTCTTTTCTTCTCGTTTTATAGAATAAATATAAATAACCAAATCCCACAAATGTTGCAAGTGTTGTCGCTAATGTTGCTCCTCCTGCCATCCATACAGTTGATGTATTAGAAATAATGGCAACAATTTCTACTAAGATAATGGTAAGTGTTGTTTTAAAAATTTGCTCCAAAGTTTGTGACCTTGCTGTTACCTTTAGATTTTGTCTTCCGTTAAAATATCCTCTCATAACAGATGAAATCGCTACAAAAAATACGGCTGGTGATAATGCCACCATTGTCATCTCTGCATCTGGAATTTGTAACCATTGATTGGCAATTAGACCTGCTCCAAAAAATAGCATTAGACTTCCAATTAGACCAATCACTGCAAATGTTGCAAATGCAATTTTAAAAATTCGATAAGCTCCTTTATGGTCCCCTACTGCCACTCTTTCTGATACTAATTTTGATATAGCATTTGGTACACCTGTAGAAGAAATGGTTAATAGTACTGCATAAATTTGATAACTTGCTGAAACAATTCCATTTCCTTGGTCTCCAAATCCTTCTCTATTTGTTAAATATAAATTATATACAAGTCCAAGCAGTTTTATTAGCAATTGTGAAAATATTAATGTAACAACTCCCTGCATAAAAGTTTCTTTTTTTCCTCTAGAAACTTTTTTTTCTGCTGTATCTGTCATTCAATCCCTCCTGTTTCTATTCATTTTCCTATTTATATATCATTTCTCTATGTATATACTATGATATTATTTTTCCTTTTTTATGGACTCTTTTTTGTTATTTTAAATATGTTTCTTTTTAATTGTACGAATTAATTATAAATTTAATTACTAAATTATTCAATACTTTTGAATTTTTTTCTTAAAATTATTGACATTTTGGCTTTTTTGTATTAAAATTATTTAGCAATTATATATTTATTAGTTAGAATATGATTTAAATATAAAATCTCTCCCCGGTGGTTTTAGATTTAAATTTCATATATAAAAATTTATAATAATAGGAGGGTATTATCATCATGAATAATACAACATATAGCGCAAAAGCAAATGAAGTAGAAAGTAAATGGTATATTATTGATGCAGCTAACAAACCACTTGGTAGAGTTGCTACAGAAGCTGCAAAATTATTAAGAGGAAAACACAAACCAACATATACACCTAATATTGATATGGGTGATCATGTTATTATCCTTAATTGTAAAGATGTTATCTTAACAGGTAACAAATTAAATCAAAAAGTTTATAGACATCATTCTGGTTATATTGGAGGAATGAAAGAAGTTCCTGCAAAAGTAATGCTTGAAAAAAATCCAGAAAAAGCTATGACATTAGCTATCAAAGGAATGTTACCACATACATCTTTAGGTAGAAAAATGGCTAAAAAATTAAGAGTTTATGCTGGTAGTGAGCATGAAAACCAAGCACAAAAACCAGAAGTATGGGAGGTAAAATAATATGGCTAAGAAAGAAAATGTAGTTTTTTATGGTACAGGTAGAAGAAAATCTTCAGTAGCAAGAGTTAGACTTGTTGAAGGTAATGGAAAAATAACAATCAACGGTAAAGATATTGATGAATTCTTCGGATTAGAAACTTTAAAAGTTATCGTTAGACAACCATTAACAGTTACAAATACAACTTCTAAATATGATGTTATTTGTACAGTTAAAGGTGGAGGATTCACAGGTCAAGCTGGAGCAATTAGACATGGTATTGCTAGAGCTTTAAATGAAGCAAATACAGAATATAGACCAGCTTTAAAATCAAGCGGATTCTTAACAAGAGATCCACGTATGAAAGAAAGAAAGAAATACGGTCTTAAAAAAGCTCGTAAAGCTCCTCAATTCAGCAAGAGATAGAAAATATCAAAACCTCAGAAGTTTCAAGACTTCTGAGGTTTTGTTGTTTATTTATATATTTTTACTATTTTATAAATGCAAATCCATATCATCTTCTGCTGCAATAACTTCTATTCCATATTTTTTCGTTAAGTCTTGGGCAATTTCTGGTGGATTCTCACTCAATATATTTTTATTAAAATGTGTTAATATTACTTTAGTTGGTTGTATTGTTTTTATAAATTCTTCCACTGCTGGTATATCTAAATGTTTTGCTTTTTCCTTATTATTGATATGATAAGCCACATTCATGATTAATATATCACAGTTTTTATAAGACTTTAACAATTCTGGGAAATATTTTGTATCTGTCACAATTCCTATTTTATTTTTGCTCGTTTTGATTGTAAATCCATAACATTCTACTCCATGGTCATGTGGTATAGAGGCTGTTATTTCTAAGTTTTTTATTTGATATGTTGTATTTTCCTCTATCATTTCTATCTTTTTAGGAAAGTTTTCTAAATATGGTTGTAAAATTTGATTAGCTATGGCTTGTTTTGGTACTATTACGTTTCCTCTTTTTTCTTTTCCCCCATTTGTCATCAATTCTATAAATATATTTAAATCATTCGCATGATCTATATGAACATGTGACACAATAATTCCATCAATTACTTCCTTATTGCCATATGTATGAATATATTTATAAAATGTATTAATTCCTGGATCAAAAACAACACGTGTATCATCAATATTTATATATAGTCCTCCTGCTGACCTTATGTTTTTAAAAATGATATCTTTATTTCCTGTTGTTCCAAAAAAGTGAATATAGTCCATTTTCTTCTCCCTTTATTATTTCTTGTATTGTTATAAAATCACTACTATTATACTCTAAATATCCTATATTTTCAATACTTACAGTTGCTTCTGGACCATAACTTCTTACAGTTCACTGGAAAATTCCTGGAAAGGTATATATTATATTTTTCCAGGAATTTTACACTGAGCTACAACCACATTACAAAATATCTTATGTTCCTTACTTACCTTTGTTTAAATCTTTTATTTACCATATTCCAATTCACAATATTCCAAAAAGCCTGGATATACTCTGGTCTTTTGGTATGATATTGTAAATAATAAGAATGTTCCCACATATCTAGAACCAGTAATGGTTTGCATCCCCATAATGTCAAATTTTGATGTTTTTCACATTGTAAGATTTCTAATTTAGACCATTTTTGAACCCATACTAGCAAACACCAACCGTGAGGCTTCTACTGTTTTACTTGCTTCTGTGAATTGTTCTTTACATATTTCATAACTCCCAAAATCTTTTATCATTTGTTTCATCAGTTCTATATCTGGTTCTGTTGGAATAGCCGGCCCCATATTTTCAAAAAATAGTTCATGTAAAATAGCACCCGAACCATAAAAACTTAAATCTTTTTCTAAACATTTAATATTAGAAAAATCTCTTTTCTCTCTTGCTATTCTTAACTTTTCTTCTGTATTATTTGTATTATCTACATATCCTTTATATAAAATATGATAATGTAAGTCTAATGTTTCTTTAGAATAATATGGCTCTAAAGCAGTTAATGGATATGGTAACTCTATCATTTTTAACATAAAAAAACCTCCTAAAATAGTATATTCTATCTTAAAAGGTTATATGAATCTATTCTATAAATTCGAGAGTCTCATTTGTACCAATTCCTTCTATATTATAATAGGTATTTGGAACTGTTCCAATAATCACATTTTCCATAATTAATACTTGATTGGTAATATCTTTAGTAATATCTTTAAATGGCGTTAAAATACTAACTTGACATTTTACTTGTAAATAAATTCTATGAAGTGTTTGATTAATTCCTTGTGCTTCAAACTCACTTCTTAAATCGGTTTCTACATTTCCTACTGTCGATATCCTTATTTTAATACCAGGTCCTCTTCCTGCTAATAATTTGATACCTGTAAAACTTCCGAACTGCAATTTCAATATCTTGCCTTCCCTGTTTATTTATTTCTTCTTGTATTTTGATTGCTACATCAGAAATGATTTCATTAATTGGAATCACATTTGATTTTATCATTGTGACATTTCCATTCGTATCTTTTTCTACTGTAAATAACTCATCATAACTATGTTCTGTCATGACATTTGTCGCCTGCTCATTTGATATAATCGTTGCCAAACTTTTTGCTTCATTTTCACATAATGTATCAAAAATGGGATTGACAGCATCTAGCATTACTTTTGCAGATATGACAATGGCTGTGATAAAGATTGTTATCATAGCCAATTTTCTTTTATTTTTAACATTTGCAAATATATTCGGAATTTGTATTTTAGTTCTTGAATAAATTTTAGGCATAATTTATCATAGAAGCCTGCTTGCTACTCATGCCTTTTCTTTTATATCTTGGTATAAATAATTTTTGCCCCGGAAAGATGGTATTTTCATCTTCAATTCCATTTACTTTTGCTATATCATCTACTGTACTTCCAAACATTTTTGCTATCTTCCATAAAGAATCACCTTTTTTCACAATGTACATGATAATACTATAATCTTGTTCTTCTCTTTCTCCAGTTGTCTGTACTTCATCAATTGTATTGATATTTGCATTTTTATCTAACATCGTATTCATTCTCATTTGAATATTTGCTAATACTTCTCCTCCTTCTTGAATGATAAAGTCTTGACTTCCAATTTCTATATTTGTACGTACATTTAGACTATCTCCATCACTGATATTATCAAGATTATATTCAAACGGTATGTTTTCTTTTTTTGTCATGATTTGTAAATCTTCTCCCATTAGCATAAACCTTAATTCTAACTCTCCATTATAGATTATTTTATCTCCCATAATATTTTGCTTCATGATATTGGGAACAACATCTACATCTACAATATTTCTACTTTGTAATTCTTCTATTCTCAATCTTTCACTAATATCTCTTGTCTCTAAAATTTCTCTTTTTCCTGAGATAGTTCTTACTGTTTTTTTGTTAAATTCAATGTTTTCAGATGGACTATATAAGTCTTGAATAATATTAATGGTTCTTTCTTCATATGCCGTTGTTGTCACACTTATTTCCATTTCAATATATACAGAATGTTCTTCTACTGAATTTGGTTTTACAATCATGTTTCGAATTTCATAATTTGTATCACATATATTTCCTTCATTTACATCTTGAATATCTACAAATCCAATAATTGGTATTGTTGCCATCGTTTTATTGATTCTATTATCTTCTGTTAAATATACTATTTTTACTTCCGCCTCTGCTTTTGTCAAAACCTTGTTATAACTAATTTTTATATCTTTATTTCCTATGCCTACATTCAATTTTAGAATCTCTACTAAATTATCAATATTATCTATAGAAATATTTTCTTTGGCATATATTTTTGTTTCTCCACTTCCTATTAGTGAGTTAACTGATAATTGTTCTTGCAACATTTTGATTTCATCTGTATTTTCTAAACTATTCACAATTGAAATATCTTCTTTAGAATAAATTTCAATTGTTAATTCTATTGTTGCTTTGATAGATATTTTTCGCTCATTAATCACTTTTGCTTCTATTTCTTTAATATTAGTACATATATTACTTTCCATTTCACTTGTCATATTGGGAATATTAATAACTTCTGATAAATCTAAACTTGTATTAATCCCTCTTGTTCGTTCTTTGCTATCATCTGTCATATACATGATATATGTATCTACATTTCCCTCTATTTTTATTTTCTCATCTATGATTTCTTTTTTATAAATACATACTACCCCACTTGTACAAATTATATTTAAAACATCTGGTTTTGCATCTGGAACAATCACATCTCCTTCTACAAATATGATTTCTTTTCTTGTTGATATCTTTTTATTGACACATAAATTTTCTTTTATTGTATTTACAACCATTATTTACCTCCTTATCACTTTTCTTTATTTTATATATATGAAGGTAAATGATGATTTATAACATTTTAAGCCAAAGAAATCTCACTTTTTTAATCGGGAATTTGGGGACGGACTGATTTTCTATAACAAAAAAAGAAAACCCTTTCAAGTTTTCCCTTTCGTATAGTTTATAGTTCTGTTGTTTTTTTCTTCTTCAAGTTAACTGGTGGTGGTATTAACGGACTATATGAATCTCCATCAAATACTTCAACCTCTACTGTTCTTGTTAAAACATCTGTATAACTATATGTTACATTTCTATTATTTTCCTCATATTTTACTACAAAAATATTTGGATATGCTTTTTCTATTGTAGCTTCTTTTTCAAAGGCTTTACTTCTACCTAAAGATCCTTTGACTATTATCTTTTGCCCCACTTTCTCTAAGATGTCAGTTTTTAGATTTGCTATGTCATTCTTACAAATCATGCTATCACCTACTCCCTTAAGATAGCTTGATTATAGCATTTTAAGGGAAAAAAGTCAAAAAATGTATATTGTTGTAAAACCTTTGAAACACTTGATTTTAAAGAGTTATATCAATTTTTATTTCTAATATTACTTTTGTGTTACAATTATGTTACAATCATATTTCATCTTGTAATTTTATACATTTTTCCATTTGCTCCTATTCCACTAACACCTTTTTTTCCATCTCTTAATTCATTTTCTATATCCTCAATAGTTATATATTTATATCTCTCTGTTACCGCTATTTTTTCAGCTACAATTAATGGATCTATAAAATCTATTAATATCCTTCCTGGTGAGGATGCAAAATTAGCTCCTGCACAAATTAGTGCTTCAAAATAACTTTGGCAAGCACCTGCAAATATGACTAATTTTTTGTTAGTTTCTTTATCATATTTTCTTGCTTCTTTTACCGTTTCTATAAAATATTTTGAGTTACGATAATTATATAAATCATCATATCTTGAATTTTTCTTTATCATTCCATCATGTCCTGTTATCACTAATATGTCTGGTTGATATATTTTCAAAAGATTATATACTACTTTTGGTTGTTTATATTCTGGTATATTTTTTACAATAGCATTTAAACCTAATTTTTTATAATATCGGTACGATTTTTCACTATATTTTTTGTCTCCATCCAAATGCAAGATTTTCCCTGTTATTGTATATTTATATCTATTTTCTTCTATTTTATCTAATCGTTTAATTTTGCCTTCTATTCTTTTTTGTATGTTATTTAAATCTTTTTGTATTCTTTCTTCACTTACTTTTTCTAAATCGCTTATGCTACTATCAGCTTCTACTCTTTCTATAATTCCTATTAGAATGGCAATTTGACCCGCTTTTGTATCTATTATGTTTTTTACACGAAATAGAATATCTTTATTATACGATTTTCTTCCTACAATATCACCAATTTTTATCTTTTCCATATGAATACCACCTTAAAAGTTAAGCTATTATATTCTATGTCGATTTTTGTAAATTGGTGATTTTCTTATTTTCCTTATTGATTTTTATTTTTTATGTAGCTTTCCTTAAATTCTTCTGCCAATATATCCATCTCAATACTATCATAATATTTTCCATTAATAAATTTACATTTTCTTCGTCTTCCATGTTCTTTAAATCCACACTTTGATAGCATTTTAAGGCTCTTTCATTAAAACTCATCCCCTTTAAAAACAAAAAAGTCCTGCAAAAAAATCTTTTAAGACTCCTTTGCAAGACTTAATATATCTTACTTTATAAGTATAGGTAGTTATCTATATTTTATACTACCCTTTACAGCTCAAGCTATATTGCTCTATGTAAACTTTTAAATATGTTTCTCATTTTAGCATATTTAGTAATCTTTGTCAAATCTAATAAAAGTCAAATTTATTTCCGTAAATTTATCTAACCTTTTCTTGTTACAAATATAATTACTATAATACAAAAAACTGGCAACTAATTATTTCTAACTAGTCGCCTTTCATAGCAATTCAACTGAAACTTTCGTTTCTTTCATAGCAATCTCTATGATTACTTTCTAATACTATGATACTATATTTTATGCGATTAGTCAACGATTTATTCAATAAAATTTTTATATTTTCGGAGCTGATTTATTTGTATTATTAAATTCTAAACATATTTTATTAGATATACTGTCCATATAAATTCCATCTAATGTTCCTATTGTTCCAGAAAAATTCAATCTTAATATACTTACTTTCTTCATTCTTGTAATCCTTGCCCATCTAAGCATTTTCTTAAAACCATTTATTTTATCTAGTTCAATCATCTCTGTAATTTCATTTTTCTGTTTTTTAGATTCTTCTAATGTAATTTTCCCATGTTCCAACTCTTTTTCTATTCTTATATATTCTATTGGTTTTTTTGATGATATAGGCAAAACAAATAAATCCTTCTCAAAATTTTTCAAAATGACAGCTGGATGCATACCGCCAAATTCATTTCCAACATTAAAACCAAAATCTATCCATACAACATTTCCTCTTTTGAATAAAACATATTTCATAAGTATTTTTACATCTTCCACAGCTATTTCTTGGTTATTAAATATATATTTATTATCTTTTAAAATATAGTTTGATTTTATAATCAATTTAACAATTTTATTTGACTTATTATAAGTATATTTGCTAATAACATAGTTCTGTAGAGTATATTTAGCTATATTTCTATAAATATACTCTTCATCGTCTTCTTTCTCTACTTTTTCTGTTTTATCCTTAATCCAAGTAAAATAAAGTTTTCCTTTTTTTTGTTCTTCTTTTTTATTTAATAATTTTCTAAATTCTCGTAATTTTTTTAAACATTTAATATAAGATTCTTTCACATAATCACACTCCAAATATGAAAGCATTTTGTTTTTATATTATACCAAACGTTTGTTTTTATTACAAGTGGTTTTATTAAATTTCTAATGATATAAATTGTGGATTGTATCAAATTTTCTAGTACTTTTTTATTTGTCATTATTTATGTAATATTCAAAAATTTTATTACTTGTACATTTATCTCACCAATTTTTATTTTTTCCATATTAATACCACCTTAAATATTCTATGTTGATTTTTGAATAAATCATGTTTTTCTATTATTTTCTTTGTAGTTAGTTATTTTATACTTTATGCTCATGTAAATGACTATATTTTAATTTTGTCGCCATCCCTCCTCTTATATGTCTTTCTGCTTTATTTTCATCTAACACTTTTCGTACTTCCTGTGCTAAACTTGGATTGATTTTTTTCAATCTTTCTGATACATCTTTATGTACCGTTGTTACTTTTCGTAACGGTAGAATTTATATCATCAAAATTTGTAATTACCATAGGACTACTTCCAATTTCATCCAATAATTTTAATCTTAC
>CAJFLB010000028.1:0-607 GCA_904387305.1 uncultured Clostridia bacterium | reverse complement strand
TGTACCGTTGTTACTTTTCGTAACGGTAGAATTTATATCATCAAAATTTGTAATTACCATAGGACTACTTCCAATTTCATCCAATAATTTTAATCTTACTTCTACATTTCCTTCGCTATCTACTTCAATAACATCTATTATTGTTTTAAGCATAGCATTTGTAATTGTTTCATTGTTTAAAATGTCATCCACCGTTCTTATTGTTTTTGTTAGTTCTTTTTCTAATACATCTTTTTCTTTTATTTCAGAAGTAATTAACTTTAATTCTCTTTCTAATCTTGATATATCTTCATTTAATGGATTGGTATATTGTTTTAGTTCTTGCATATTGATTACTTCATTCTGGAACATTTCCATATATTTTTGTTTTTTAACTGTTACTTTTTCTATTTCTTTAAGTAGGCTTTCTTCACTTCTTTCATTGTTTTCTCTTAAAGCTGTTATTTTTTCAAATTCTTTTTCAACAGCTTTCATAAAATTCTTTTTATTAGAAATTATACTTTTAAGATATTCTTTAATAGCATTTAAAAGTTCTTCTTCATCAATTACAGTTGTGTTGGGGCAATGATTTACACCCATTGAGTTTCTTCCACTACATACCCATCTT
>CAJFLB010000027.1 GCA_904387305.1 uncultured Clostridia bacterium | reverse complement strand
TAATTTGATAGATATAAAAATTTCAGAAAGAGTAACTGAAATAGGAAGGGATGCATTTTGGGAATGTAGTAGTTTAACAAGTATAAATATTCCAAATGGAGTAACAACTATAAAAAGCGAGACATTTTATAATTGTAGTAGTTTAGCAAGTATAAGAATTCCAGAAGAGGTAACAGAAATAGGAGATTATGCATTTTATGGATGTAGTAGCTTAATAAGTATAGTGATTCCCCAAAATGTAAATAAGATAGATTATAGAGCATTTACAAAATGCAACAGCTTAGAAAATATAAATGTAGATACTAATAACAGAAATTATATGAGTGAAAATGGAATTTTATTTAGCAAAGATAAAACAGAGATAATAACATATCCAGCTGGGAAAGATGATATTAAGGTATATCAAATACCAGAAGGAATAACAGAAATAGGGGGAAATGCATTTAGAGGATGTAGTAGTTTAATCAATATAGAAATCCCAGAAGAGGTAACGAGTATAGGAAATGGTGCATTTGAGGGGTGCAGTAGTTTAACAAATATAGAAATCCCAGAAGAGGTAACGATTATAGGTAATAGCACATTTGAAGGGTGTAGTAGTTTAACAAATATAGAAATACCAGAAGGAGTAACAGAAATAGGATGGGGAGCATTTTCAGAATGTAATAGTTTAATAAGTATAAATATTCCAAAAGATGTAACAACTATAAAAAACGGAACATTTAAAGATTGTAGTAGTTTAATAAATATAGAAATACCAAAAGGATTAACGAAAATAGAAAGGTTTGCATTTGAAAGATGCAGCAGTCTGGCAAAAATAGAAATACCAGAAAGTGTTACAGAAATAGAGGTAGGTACATTTTCGGAATGTAGTAGTTTAACAAATATAGAAATACCTGAAGGAATAACGAAAATAGAAGACTATGTATTTGAAGGATGTAGCAGTCTAGTAAACATAGAAATATCAGAAAGTGTAACAGAAATAGGAGATTATGCATTTTCAAGATGTAGTAAACTAACAAGTATAAATATTCCAAAAAGTGTAACCACAATAGGAGAGGATTCATTTAGTGAATGTAATAAATTGATAATATATATAGAAGGAGATAGTGTAGGACATAAATATGCAGAGGAAAATAAGATAGGCTATATATTAAATGGAGAAGCAAGTACAATACCAACAGAATATGAAGTAAAAGAAGAAGAAACATGGGACATATCAGAAAATGAGGATGGAAGTGTTATGGCAGAATGGACATTGAGCAATAAAACTTTAAGAATTTTTGGTAATGGAAAAATGAGATTTTGGAATCAATATACATATGAAAAAGAAGATTGGCATAATTCACAATACACAAATTTAATAGAAAAAGTAACTATAGAAGAGGATATAACTAATATAGGAGGGTATGCATTTGCACAATGTAGCAGTTTAACAAGTATTAATATACCAGAAGGAGTAAGAACTATAAGAGAGAGTACATTTTATGAGTGTAGTAATTTAACAAATATAGAAATACCAGAAGGAGTAACAGAAATAGGAGATCATGCATTTGAAGGATGTAGTAATTTAGTAAATATAAATATACCAGAAGGAGTAACGAAAATAGAAATGTATGCATTTGAAGGATGCAGTAGTCTAGCAAAAATAGAAATACCAGAAAAAGTAACAAAAATAGAGGAGGGAACATTTTGGAAATGTAGTAGTTTAACAAATATAGAAATACCAGAAGGAATAGCAGAAATAGGAGAGTATGCATTTTTAGAATGTAGTAATTTAGAAGCAATAAATGTAAATGAGAATAATAAAAATTATATGAGTGAAAATGGGATTTTGTTTAACAAAGAAAGAACAATGCTTTTAAAATATCCAGACAATAAAAAAGATATAAATGAATATAAAATTCCAGAAAGTGTAACAAGCATAGAAGAAAGGGCATTTGCACAATGTAGTAATTTAACAAGTATAGAAATACCAGAAGGAGTAACAGAAATAGGGAATTATGCATTTGAAGGATGTAATAGTTTAATAAGTATAAATATTCCAAACGATGTAACAACTATAGAAAGTGGAACATTTGAAAGATGTAGTAGTTTAGTGAATATAGAAATTCCAGATAATGTAACAATTATAGAAGGGTATGCATTTTCAGAATGTAGTAGTTTAGCAAGTATAAAAATACCAGAAAGAGTAACAGAAATAGGAAGGGAAGCATTTGAAGGATGTAGTAGTTTAACAAATATAGAAATTCCAGACAGTGTAACAAGTATAGGAGTAGATGCTTTTTCCAGATGTAATAATATAAACGAAGTATTGTTGTCAGAAAATGTAACCAATATAGAAGATGATGCAATAGATAAAAATATAACAATATATACAACACCAAATAGTACAGCACATAAATATGCAGAAGAAAACGAGCAAGGATATATAATAGATGAAAAAGGTCCAGATATTAATATTTTGATAGACAGGATAATCACAAATCAAAAGCAAACTCTAACTATCCCAGTAGAAGTAAAAGATAATTATGAATTTGTTGGAGTAAAAGAAGGAACAATAAAATATGCAATAAGTGATAGTAATACACAAGCACCATCAGATGAAGAATTTATAAATGATGTTATAGATGGAAAAATAATATATGAAATGCAAGAAGGAAAGAAATACATATGGGTAAGAGCAGAAGATAATTTAGGAAATGTATCAAAAGCAGTGTCACAAGAATTAAACTTAGATTTGATAGCACCAAAACTTGAAGTATCAAAAATGCCAACTGAAAAGACAAATCAAAAAGTAACTGTAAGCATAAAGGCAGACGAAGAAATCCAGAAACCAGAAGGATGGCAATTATCATCAGATCAAAAAACAATTACTAAAGAGTATACAGATAATATAGAGGAAATAGTTACAATAAAAGACTTAGCAGGAAATGAAACAAAACAAACAATAACAATTGACAACATAGACAAGACAGCACCGGAAGTAGAAATAATTTATAGTACAAAAGAAGAAACGGAAGGAAGTGTAATCGTAGAAATACAAGCAAATGAAGAATTACAAAGTTTAGCAGGATGGAATTTATCAACAGACAAAAAGAAATTAACAAAAAAATATAGTAGAAATACAAAAGAAACAGTCATAGTAAAAGACATAGCAGGAAATGAAAAACAAGTAGAAATAAATATTCAAAATATAAAAACACCAATAAAAATAGGTGATATAAATGCAGATAGCAAAATAGATATAACAGATATTATACTATTAAAAAGACACTTAATAGCAGAAAACAGAACAAACTGGATATTAACAGGAGATAATCTAGAAGCAGCAGATATGAATGAAAATGGAAAAGTAGATATTTCAGATTTATTGTTACTAAAAAGAGAAGTAGCACAAAACATATAATTGATTTTAAAAATTTAGATAAAATTTTATCATAAATAATAGGTAATAGAAAAGTTTTTATTATACAAAAATGTTATAAAATAACAAAAAGGTATAATAAAAACTTTTTATATTTATTGCTAAAAGGAAGAAAATATAGTAGAATGCAGTAAAGGAGGAGATATAAGTGCAAGGTATAGGAATAGGAACAAGTGATTTTAAAAAAATGCGAGTAAATGACTACTATTATATAGATAAGACAATGTATATAAAAGATATTATAGATAATAAAAGTGAAATTGCATTAGTAACAAGACCAAGAAGATTTGGAAAAACACTAAATATGAGTATGCTTAGATACTACTTTGATATAAAACTAAAAGATAGCAAAGAATTATTTAAAGGATTAAAAATATTAGAGCAAGAAGAAAAATACACATCAAAACTAGGATATTATCCAGTAATATATTTAACATTAAAAGATGTACAAGATAGAAATTATGAAAATATGTTACTAGACATGAAAACAGCAATGCTCAATATGTATAAAGAACATAGATATTTATTAGATAGTGACAAAATATATCCAGAGGAAAAAGCCAGAATAACAGATATATTATATGCAAGAGAAGACGAAAATGTATTAAAAAATAGTGTAAGAGATTTAAGTGAATATTTAAACAGATATTATGAAAGGCCAGTAATACTATTGGTTGACGAATATGATGTACCATTACAAAATGCCTATGTAGAGGGATATTATGAAGAGGCAGTAAAATTTTTTAAAACCTTTTATGGTGTAACATTTAAAGATAATCCATATTTAGAAAAAACAGTATTAACAGGAGTAAGTAGAGTAGCAAAAGAAAGCATATTTAGTGGAGCAAATAATTTTAAAGTTTTTACTGTATTAGACAATGAATTTGCAGATGATTTTGGAATAACAGAAGAAGAAATGGACAAGGTAATACAAGATTTTGAAATAGAAGATGAAAAAGAAGAAATCAAAAAATGGTATGATGGATATACAATAGGAAATGTAGAAGGAATATATAATCCATGGAGCATTTTAAATTATTTGACAGATAAAAAATTAATACCATATTGGGTCAATACGAGTTCAAATGATTTAATCAAAATGGTATTAAAAAATTCAACAACGATAAAAGAAAAGATGGAAAGATTATTAAAAGATGAAGAAATAGAAGTACCAATTAATTTAGAAACAGTGATTGTAGGAATAGAAAACAATGAAGATAATATATGGGGACTTATGCTAGGAACAGGATATCTAAAAGTAGTAGAAACAGTAGATGTATCAGAAGGAATATATAAAGTAAAATTACCGAATTATGAGATAAAACTACTATTCCAACAAATTATAAATGAATGGTTTAAAAATAAAGTAATAGGAAATGATTTAAGAAGTATCTTAAAAGATTTAATAACATTAAATTTGAAAGAATATGAAAAGAAATTTGACATACTAGTAAGAGAAATGTTTAGTTATATGGATGTAGGAGAAAATACAGCGGAAAACTTTTATCATGCATTTGTGCTAGGCATGTTAGTAGGATTAAAAGACACATACTATGTAAATTCCAACAGAGAATCTGGAATAGGAAGATATGACATCATGTTAGAACCAAAAGATAAAAATGGAAACAGTTTTATAATGGAATTTAAAGTATTAGAAGATAAAGAAGAAAAAACAATAGAAGATACAATAAAAAATGCAAAAAAACAAATAGAAGAAAAAGGATATGAAAGTAATTTACGAGAAAGAGGATTTACAAATATAACAAAAATGGTATATGCATTTAAAGGGAAAGAGGTAAAAATAGAAGTATATTAAAAAATAAAATAAAGTAGTAAACAAAAATTGAGATAGAAATGTAAAGCATTTTATCTCAATTTTTTTTGAAATTGCATGCTAAAAGCCACTAAATTATTTTGTAACAATAATGTCATAAAAATTTAATATAATTGACTCAAAAAGCACACAAGAGCTTCCGTAGGCTAAGAGAGAAAGATGAAGTAAACTATCCAAATGCCATATTTACAATAGAAAATCGGGTTAGTATAATAAAATGAGTAAAATAGATGAAATATTATCACAAAAACTATGCGATATAAAAGGATAAAAGGGGGAGCTTATGAAAGGAAAACGTTTTTTAAGTGTCATATTAGTCATAGTAATGATTATAGAAATCATTAGTCCAATGTTCTTTAAAGAAGTACTTGCAGTAGAAAGTACAAATAATGAAATGAATTCAGAAACAACAGAAGAAACAGCAGAAGAGCAGGCAAGCGAAGAACAAACTAATGAAGAAGTTAGTAGAGAATATGAAATAAAAGAAGAAGAGACATGGGATATATCAGAAAATGGAGATGGAAGTGTCATTGCAAAATGGACATTGAGTGTTAAAACATTGAGAATTTCTGGTAATGGAAAAATGAGAAACTGGGAATATTATAATGATAGAGAAGACTGGCATAGTTCGCAATATACAAATATAATAGAAAAACTAATTATAGAAGATGGAGTAACCAATATAGGAAAGAATGCATTTCTTGAATGTAATAATTTAAATAGTATAGAAATGGCAGGAAGCATAAAAGACATAGAAGAAAATGCATTTTATGGATGTAGTAGCTTAGAAAGCATAGAAATTCCAGAAGGGGTAACAAAAATAGGAGATAGTGCATTTCAAGAATGTAGTAGTTTAATGAATATAAAAATACCAAAAGGAGTGACAATCATAGAGAATCAGGCATTCGAAGGATGTAGTAGTTTAACAAACATAGAAATACCAAAAGGAGTGACAAGCATAGAGTATGAGGCATTCAAAGGATGTAGTAGTTTAACAAGCATAGAAATACCAGAAAAAGTAACAAAAATAGAAGAGAGTGTATTTGCAGAATGTAGTAGTTTGGAGAATATAAATGTAGATATTAATAATAGAAATTATATGAGTGAAAATGGGATTTTATTTAATAAAGAAAGAACAAGTTTTTTAAAATATCCAGCCAATAAAAAAGATATAAATGAATATAAAATACCAGAAAGTATAACGAGAATAAAAGCACATGCATTTGAAGGATGTAGTAGTTTAACAAATATAGAAATACCAGAAGGGGTAACAGAAATAGGCTGGTATACATTTCAAGGATGTAGTAGTTTAACAAGTATAAATATTCCAAAAGGAGTGACAGAAATAGGAAATTATGCATTTCAAGGATGTAGCAGTTTAACAAATATAAATATTCCAAAAGGAGTGACAGAAATAGGAAGTCAGGCATTTGAAGAATGTAGTAGTTTAGCAAATATAGAAATACCAGAAGGAGTGACAGAAATAGGCTGAAGTATACAAAGTAATACATTTGAAAAATGTAGTAGTTTAATAAACATAGAAATACCAGAAGGATTAACAGAAATAAGTTATTTTGCCTTTTTAGGATGCAGTAATTTAACAAGTATAAATATTCCAGAAAGTGTAACAAACATAGATGAGCTTTCTTTTAATGGATGTAGTAAATTGATATTATATGTAAAAGCAGATAGTATGGGCCATAAATTTGCAGAGGAAAATAAAAAAGGATATATATTAAATGGAGAAGCAAGTACAGTATCCACAGAATATGAAATAAAAGAAGAGGAAAGCTGGGATATATCAGAAAATGGGGATGGAAGTGTTATGGCAGAATGGACGTTGAAAGATAAAACTTTAACAATTTCAGGTACTGGAAAAATGAAAAGTTGGAACGATGATGCTTTAAAAGAAGATTGGCATAATACTCAATATGCACCTTTAATACAATCAGTTGTAATAAATGAAGGAATAACAAATATAGGAAAATATGCATTTCAAAGATGTATGAGTTTAACCAATATAGAAATCCCAGAAGGAGTAACAGAAATAGAAGAATTTGCATTTTATGTATGTACTAGTTTAAAAAGTGTCAATATTCCTCAAGGTGTAACAAGTATAGAAAGATATGCATTTGATTTATGTAGTAATTTAGTAACTATAGAAATCCCGGAAAGTGTAACATACATAGGAGAAAATACATTTTTAAAATGTAGTAATTTAGAAACAATAAATGTAGATGAGAATAATAAAAATTATATGAGTGAAAATGGAATTTTATTTAACAAAGAAAGAACAATACTTTTAAAATATCCAGCTAATAAAAAAGATATAGATGAATATAGAATTCCAGAAAGTGTAACAAGCATAGGAGAAAGGGCATTTGAAGAATGTAGTATTTTAACAAGTATAAATATTCCTAAAAATATAACAACTATAGAAAGTTATACATTTTCAGAAGTATACAAAGTAATACATTTGAAAAATGTAGTAGTTTAATAAACATAGAAATACCAGAAGGATTAACAGAAATAAGTTATTTTGCCTTTTTAGGATGTAGTAGTTTAAAAAATATACAAATACCAGAAGGAGTAATAACTATAAAAAATGCAGCATTTTCAGGATGTAGTAGCTTAATTAATGTGAAAATTCCGGAAGGAATAACAACTATATCAGCTAATATATTTAGTGGATGTAGTAGTCTAACAAGTGTACAAATTCCAGAAAGTGTGAAAAGCATAGAGGCTCTGGCTTTTTCAGAATGTAGTAGTTTAACAAGCATAGAAATACCAGAAAAAGTAACAGAAATAGGATCAAATGCTTTTAGGGGATGCAGTAATATAAAAGGTATATTATTGGGAGAAAACATAATAAATGTAGGAGCTTCATCAAATGATGTACCAATAATATATACAAAACGAAATAGTATGGCACATAAATGTGCAGAAGAAAACGAGCAAGGATATATCTTAGATGAAAAAGGTCCAGATATTAATATTTTGACAGACAGAATAATCACAAATCAAAGGCAAACTGTAACTATCCCAGTAGAAGTAAAAGATAATTATGAAATTGTTGGAGTAAAAGAAGGAACAATAAAATATACAATAAGTGATAGCAATACACAAGCACCATCAGATGAGGAATTTATAAATGATGTCATAGACGGAAAAATAACATATGAAATGCAAGAAGGAAAGAAATACATATGGATAAGAGCAGAAGATAATTTAGGAAATGTAGCAACAGCGGTATCAGAAGAATTCAATTTAGATACAATAGCACCACAAGTAGAAGTAAGTTATAGTACAAAAGAAGAAATAGAAGGAAATGTAACAGTAGAAATACAAGCAAATGAAGAGATTCAAAAAGTAGAAGGATGGACAATATCATCAGATAAGAAAACATTAACAAAAGAATATAGTGAAAACACAGAAGAAACAGTTAGTGTAAAAGATATAGCAGGAAATGAAACAACAGTGCAAATAAGCATTCAAAACATCATTCAACAAATAAAAAAAGGAGATATTAACTTTGATGATAAAATAGACATAACAGATGTTATCTTATTAAAAAGACATCTAATTGCAGAAAATAGAACAAATTGGATATTAACAGGAGATAATTTAGAAGCAGCAGATATGAATGAAAATGGAAAAGTAGATATATCAGATTTATTGTTATTAAAAAGAGAAGTCGCACAAAACATATGATTTATTTTAGGTTTTTGAATGATGTTATACAAAAGAGATAATTAAAGAAAAAACAAATGCAAAGAAACAAATAGAAGTGTAACAAGATACACTTCTATTATTTTGTATAAATATAATATAGTTTAATTTATTATAGCAATTGTGGTAATAATTTTTAATAGTGAATATTTCTTAAAGCTTCAATTCTATCAGCAGTACTAGGATGTGTAGACCATATATTTGTACTTTTCTTCTTACCATTTTTCTTAAATGGATTAATAATATACATATTTGCAGTGGCATTATTTGCTGTTTCTAACTGATTTGGATCATTTTCTAATTTCTCCAAAGCAGAAATTAAACCATCTGGATTACGAGTAAATTCAACAGCTGTACTATCTGCTAAAAATTCTCTTTTCCTAGATAAGGCAAGTTGCATCAAAGAACCAAAAATAGGAGCTAAAATAAGAAAAATCAATCCAATTAGCATTAATATACCATTTGCTTTACTATCACTATCTCTGTCTTTTACACCACCCCAAAATAAAGCACGAGTAAATAAATCAGATAACATAACAATAAAACCAACCATAACAGAAACAACACAACTTAAACGGATATCGTAATTTTTAATATGGCTCATTTCATGAGCAATAACACCTTCTAATTCGTAATAATCTAATTTCTCTAAAAGACCAGTTGTGACACAGATAACGGCATTTTGTGGATTTCTACCAGTTGCAAAAGCATTAGGCTGTGCATCGTCTACAACATACAATCTAGGTTTGTTAGGAAGTCCTGCAGTTACCATTAAAGAATCTAAAATATTGACTAATTTTTGGTCTTCTTCTTTCGTAGCAGGTCTTGCTTTATTTAGTGACAATACAATTTTATCACTATAGTAATAAGAAGCCCAAGCGGAACCAATGGAAAAAATTAAAGCAATAAAAATAGACATGGTTCCTAATCGTAAAGCATGACAAATATAATAAACAATTAGTGTAATAACTAAAATAAAAATACCTACAATGATGCCTGATTCAAATTTATTTTTTTTACTAGTTTCAAACATAATTTCTAAACCTTTCGTTAAAATTTATATGGGAAAATTGACTTTATTCCATGTAAAAGGTATAAAGCTAATCCTAAAACTTATTGAATAGGAAAAAGTAAATTTTCCTATTTAAAATAAAGAAGGGAAAAGGTAATCCCCAATCCCTTCCAAAATAGTATATATTATTTTCCAAAATCTACTTTCACATTTTTTCTTGCTTCTGCACTTTCAGCTTCGAATAAATCACGAGCTTTAAAATTAAACATTCCAGCAATAATGTTAGATGGGAAAATTTCTAATTTTGTATTATACATTGTTACAGTATCATTATAGAATTGTCTAGAAAAAGAAATTTTGTTTTCTGTATTTCTAAGTTCTTCTGATAATTCTGAGAAATTTTGATTTGCTTTTAAATCTGGATAACTTTCAGATACTGCCATAATAGTTTTTAAAGCAGTAGAAAGTTCATTGTCTAATGTTGCTTTTTCAGAAACATTGTCTGTATTTGCCCATGCAGTTCTTAACTCAGCAATTTTTTCAAAAGTTTCGGATTCATGTGTCATATAGCCTTTTACGGTTTCAACAAAATTAGGGATAAGGTCAAATCTTCTTTGTAATTGTACATCTATTTGACTCCATGCATTGTCAACTTTTATTCTTGCTTGAACTAAACCATTATACATGGCGATTACAGCTATAACAATAATAACTACAACTGCTAATATAATCCAACCAATCATTTATATATCCTCCTTAATAAATATTATATACATATTTATCATATCATATTAATATTTTTTATACAATATGAATGTGAAGAAATTGTGAAAAAATGTTGAATTTTCGTTACAGTTCAGAGCTTTTCTTCTAAGGGGAATGATAGGTTATATTTTTAAGATTCGAATGCGACAGGAATCATTTAAGAAATTCTTATATCTAAGTCGTAAAGGGTCCTGTTTTCGGGTATTGTTACGATTTAGATATTAGAATTTCTTAAATGGAAATTGGAGGGTAGCCGAGAATCTTGAAAATATAACCTATCATTCCCCTTAGAAGAGAAGCTCTGAACTGTAACAAATTTTAATTAATGTTCAGATTAAAAATTTGTTAGCATTTAAATTTTTACAATTTGATTCATTAAAAAATTTTATAAAAAAGGAATATTTTTTTAAAAATTTTCATATAGTATAGTATGGACAAAAATTGGACAAATATGAAGGTTTTTAAGACAAAAATTATGTAAATTAATGCAAAAGATGTAAAAGAAAACCTTAGGGACACAAGGATTTTATCGAAAAACTACAACGAAATTTGACTTTTAAAGGAAAAGATAGTATAATAGTATTGTGTTGCCAAAAGGAGGTAATTTAATCTTATGAGAAGAGAAGAAAAGGCTTCAATTTCTATAATGAAGATTATCTGTGTAAGCATTATTCTAATATTAATATCAGGAATTAGTGTTCTGGCAGTAAGCACAGATTTAAAAGACATAACGATTGTATTACAAAATGGATATGAGATGACAACTGTAACATCTAAAAGTAAAGTATCAGATGTATTAAGTGAAAATAATATTGTTTTAAATGAAAATCAAAAAACAATACCAGATTTAGATAGTGAAATTACATCAGGAGATACAATCAAAATAACAGATAAATCATACAATGAAGTACAAATTGCTAAAATTTCAGAAGAAGGAATTGAAACTTCATTAGATCAATTATTAGAAAGTTATGCACCAATCACAGAGAAAATAGTTGTAGAACAGGTCGTTATACCTTATGAAACAATCACAAAAAATACAACAGGAACATCTACAGATACAACGAATAAAGTTGTTCAAGAAGGAAAAGATGGATTAAAAGAAGTAACATATAAAGTAAAATACCAAAATGATGTAGAAATTGAAAAGTCAGTTATATCAGAAGTGGTTGTACAAGAACCAGTAGATAAAATTGTTCAAGTACAAAAAAAGGTAACTTCAAGAAGTTCAACATTGCCAAGAGTATCAAGTAACTCAACAGGAGGAACTGTATATAAAATAACAGCATATTGTCCTTGTAGCAAATGTTGTGGTAAAACAACTGGAAGAACAGCATCAGGAACAACAGCAACAGCTGGAAGAACAGTTGCAGCATCTAGTAAATTTGCATTTGGAACAAAATTAAATATTGGTGGACACGTGTATACAGTTGAAGACAGAGGTGGAGCTATCAGTGGAAACAAAATTGATATATTTGTTAACACACATGCAGAAGCTTTACAATGGGGTGTAAGATACTTAAATGTAAGTGTTGTAAACTAGGAAAATATATAGTATAATATACTAGAGTTTGTAAGGCTCTAGTATATTTTTTATTGAATAGAGAGAATCGATTTCTCTTTTGAAAATAAAGTAAGGAGACAAAACTATGAAATTAATATCTTGGAATGTAAATGGCATTCGCGCATGTGTAAATAAAGGATTTACAGAATTTTTTGATAAAATTGATGCAGACATATTTTGTATACAAGAAACAAAATGTCAGCCGGGACAAATAGAATTAAATTTTGAAGGGTACAAAGCATATTGGAATAGTGCAGAAAGAAAGGGATATTCCGGAACAGCAATTTTTACCAAAAAAGAACCAATGAATGTTACATATGGTATAGGAATTGAAGAACATGATAAAGAAGGAAGAGTCATTACCTTAGAATTTGAAAACTTTTATATGGTAAATATTTATACACCAAATGCGAAAAGAGGATTGGAAAGACTAGATTATCGACAAATATGGGAAGACAAGATCAGAAACTATTTGTTAAAACTAAATAAGATAAAACCAGTCATTATGTGTGGAGACTTAAATGTAGCACATGAAGAAATCGATTTGAAAAATCCAAAATCTAATAGAGGAAATGCAGGTTTCACAGATGAAGAAAGAGAAAAAATGACAGAGCTATTGCAAGCCGGATTTGTAGACTCTTTCAGATTTTTATATCCAGATAAAACAGACAGTTATAGTTGGTGGTCATATATGGGAAAAGCAAGAGAAAAAAATGTAGGATGGAGAATTGATTATTTTATCGTATCAGAAGATATAAAAGATAAAATAAAAGAAGCCATGATTTATCCAGAAGTAATGGGAAGTGATCATTGTCCAGTTGGTTTGATTATAGAATGATTCTTTCTTGAATAAAAAACATCATTTTTTCTATTCAAAAAAGTTGCATTGGTTCACAATGGATAAAAATTTTAATGAAAGGGATGGAGTTTATAAAATTAGTAATAAGGGAGGAATTTTATGAGTGAAATAAAACACAATTGGAAAAAATGGCTATACTGGTTTGTTCTAGGAGTAGCACTAATTTGCATTTACAAGATTTTAGATAATTATGAAAATGTGATGGGAACGTTACATACATTTTTTGGTGTCATTAGTCCATTTTTGATAGGTATCTTTATTGCATATTTATTATACATGCCATCAAGAAAATTTGAAGAGTTATATAGAAAAGTAAAAATAAAATTTATATCTAAAAAAGCAAGAGTATTAAGTGTTATTACAGTGTATATTATCATTATAGCGGCAATTAGTATATTATGTGCAGTTATCTTACCAATTGTTTTTGAAAGTATAACAGACTTTATTAGTAGCATACCACATTATATTGAAGATGCAATGAATGCCTATAATAACTTACCACAAGATTCCATATTAAAAAGCCAAATTGTTCAAGATGAAATTCATAATTTACAAAATATTGATATAAAACAATATTTAGATGTAGGAGCAATATTTGGATATTTATCAAATGCAATTGGTGCCATTTTTAGCATAGTAGATATCTTTATAGCAATTATCGTATCTATATACATATTAGTAGATAGAAGAAAAATATTAACCTTTTTCAAAAGATTAGCAGGAGCTATCTTTAAAGAAAGAACATATAGAAATTTAGATAAATATTTTAATGATACAAATGAAATTTTCTTTAAATTTGTTGCTAGTCAATTCTTAGATGCTATTGTGGTAGGAATATTAGTATCAATCGCAATGACCATTATGGGAGTTAGATATGCGCCATTATTAGGATTCTTTATTGGTATATTCAATATGATACCATATGTAGGTGCTATTATTGCAACAGTCATATCAGCTATTATCACATTAATAACAGGCGGATTATCACAAACTATATGGATGTTAATAGTGGTTATCATATTACAACAAATAGATGCCAATATTATCAACCCAAGAATTGTTGGAAAATCATTAAAAATTAGTCCATTACTTGTATTATTTGCAGTAACATTTGGAGGCGCTTATTTTGGAATATTAGGAATGTTCTTAGCAGTACCAATTATTGCAGTTATCAAAATATTAATAGATGATTTTATAAATTATAGAGAAGCAAAAAAGAAAAAATGACCATTGGGACCAGATCTATTTGGACCCTTTTCATTCAATGAAAAGGGTCCAAATAGATCTGGTCCCAATGGTCCCGTCCCTATCCTCTTTGTAACAAATATTGAATACCACCATTAGCGATAGCAGTTAATGTAAGAACAATTAAACCTGCTGCAAATACACCAGCAACAATTGGTGGAATTGCTTTTTTAGGTGGTAAATCTAAAAAGTTTGCTATTAATGAACCAACCCAAGCACCTGTTCCAGGTAATGGAATGGCAACAAATATAAATAAACCTAAAGCAGCAAAATTTTGTAATCTTTCACTTTCTTCTATTTTCTTTGTTGCTCTTTCAGATGCCCAATCAATAACAACTTTAAAGATCTTCCATCTTCCGAAAAAATCGAATAAAGGTCTAATATATTTAACAATAAAATATACAGGGATAATATTTCCTATAAAACTACATAAAAACGATTCTACATAATTTAGATGAAATGTGAATACACCTACTGGTATAGCACCTCTTAATTCGATAATTGGTATCATCCCGACAAAAGCGGTTAATAAATATTTTACGATTAATGGTAATCCTGCCATAATTCCTCCTTAGTTATTCTAAAATCTTTTTGTATTGTACTATAAAATATAAAAATTGTCTATATATGTCATAAAATAAAATAAATATTCTATAAAATTTGGTTACTATTCAGACTCAAATGCCGAAAAGGTTACATATATATCATTTTTTATACCTAGTGCGAAAGCAACCACTGATGTTGAAAGACGAATCTTTCAACGAATGAAGGTTGCTCCAATCGCACTCGCTTTTGCTCGTTTGGTCGTTTACGCGGTATTTCAAAATGATATATATGTAACCTTTTCGGCATTTGAGTCTATATAGTAACATAGAACACATTATTTTTTGGAAAAATCCGCCAAAAGTATTGACTTTCATAACTATTTTGATATATAATAATACAGATTTGAAAAAGAGAATTTAATTAGCCTAAAAAAAGAAATAAAAAAAGGTGATTAAAATAAAGAAAAGTAGATTTTAATGAAATTGAATATTTTACTAGAGCCAGTTGAAAAATGAAGATTTTTTGACAGCTCTTTTATTGCCGTTTTATTTATATAGTGGTTAAATCTCATCATTTTTCAAAATCAAAACATACATTCAAAAATTTTTTATTCAAATGTTAAATCTTAAAAGAAGAGGAATTAAATATAAGTTTCCCTAAGGAAATTTAAAATTGTAAAAGCAGACAATTTTAAATCTTAGTCAAGAAATTTATCATTTAAGAAGGACTTCTTTTAACCAATAAATCAAATCAACAAATATGTTGATCGTTATTTCTGCTTAATATTTTATATGAGGTGATTTTCTTGAAATTAAAAGAAGTGACATACGAGAAAGCTTCTCGTAAAGATTTCGCAAAAGTTGGCGATTATATCGAAATGCCAAATCTTATTAAAGTGCAAAGAGATTCTTATGATTGGTTTGTAGAAGAAGGATTAGGTGAAGTTTTAAAAGATATTTCTCCAATCGAAGATTATTCTGGAAATCTTGTACTTGAATTTTTCGATTACTACATGGAAGACAAGACAAAATACACAGTAGAAGAAGCAAAAGAAAGAGATGCAACATATTCAACAAGATTACATGTAAAAGTAAGATTAATTAACCGTGAAACAGGTGAAATTAAAGAGCAAGAAATTTATTTAGGTGATTTTCCACTAATGACAGATAGTGGTACATTTGTAATTAATGGAGCAGAAAGAGTTGTTGTTAGCCAGTTAGTTCGTTCACCAGGTTGCTATTATGATGAAGTATTTGACACAAAAACAGGAAAGAAAACATATACATCAACTGTTATGCCACTTCGTGGAGCATGGCTAGAATATGAAACAGATGGAAATGATATTTTCTGGGTTCGTGTAGATAGAACAAGAAAAGTTCCAGTAACCACTCTATTAAGAGCAATCGGTGTAGCAACAGATGCACAAATTTTGGATTTATTTGGTGATGAAGAATTAATCAAAGCAACACTTAATAAAGATACCATAAAAGACCAAGATGAAGCATTAATTGAAATTTATAAAAAATTAAGACCAGGAGAGCTTCCAACAGCAGATGCTGCAAGAAACCTATTTAATGGATTATTCTATGATAATAGAAGATATGATTTAGCAAAAGTAGGAAGATATAAATTTAATCAGAAATTAGCAATTGCTGGAAGAATCAAAGGAAAAGTTGCTGCAACAGATATTGTAGATAGTGAAACAGGAGAAGTATTTGTACAAGCAGGAGAAGTGATTACAGAAGAAGTTGCAGAAAGCATTCAAAATGCAGGAATTAATGTGGTAGATGTAACTGTTGGAGAAAGAACTGTTAGAATTATAGGAAATAGCACAGTAAATATCCACAAAGTATTACCAAATGTTGATTTAAGCAAATTACATTTTAAAGAATTAGTAAATTATGATGTGTTAAAAGATATTATGGATAATACAGATGAAAAAGAATTAGTAAAAATGATAGAAGAAAGACAAAATGAATTAGTACCAAAACATATCACAACAGAAGATATGATTGCTTCTATTAATTATTTACTAAACTTATCACATGGATTAGGTGAACCAGATGATATAGACCACTTAGCAAACCGTAGAATTCGTTGTGTTGGTGAGTTATTACAAAACCAATTTAGAATTGGTTTAACAAGATTAGAAAGAGTTGTTCGTGAAAGAATGACTATTCAAGACTTAGATGTGGTAACACCACAAACATTAATTAATACAAAACCAATTACATCAGCAATTAGAGAATTCTTTGGAAGTTCACAATTATCACAATTCATGGATCAAACAAATCCACTTTCAGAATTAACACATAAAAGAAGAATTTCAGCATTAGGACCTGGAGGTTTAACAAGAGATAGAGCAGGATTTGAGGTTCGTGATATTCACTATACACATTATGGTAGATTATGTCCAATCGAGTCACCAGAAGGACCAAACATTGGATTAATCTCAGCATTATCATCATTTGCACAAATTAATGAATATGGATTTATTGAAACACCATATAGAAAAGTAGATCCAGAAACACATAAATTAACAGACATCGTAGAATATATGAGTGCAGATGTAGAAGACAATTATATTATTGCACAAGCATCAGAACCAATTAATAAAGATGGAAGTTTTGTGCATCCAAGAATTAGAGTTAGATTTAGAAATGAAGTTATAGAAGTAGACCAAGAAAAAGTACAATATGTAGATGTTTCACCAAAACAATTGGTTTCTATTGCAGCATCCATGATTCCATTCTTAGAGCATGATGATGCAAAAAGAGCATTAATGGGGGCTAACATGCAACGTCAAGCAGTACCATTGATGATTACAGAAAGCCCAATTGTTGGAACAGGTATTGAATACAGAGCAGCAAAAGATTCTGGAATCTTAGTTTTAGCAGAAGATGATGGTGTTATTGAGAAAGTGACAGGAGATGCTATTACGGTTAAATATAACAATGGAAAAACGGTTGTACATAAATTACGTAAATTCAAAAGAACCAATGGTGGTACTTGCATTAACCAAAAGCCAATTGTTAAGAGAGGCGAAAAGGTTAAAAAAGGAGATGCCATTGCAGATGGACCATCAACGAAAAATGGAGAAATGGCATTAGGTAAAAACGTATTAGTTGCTTTCTCAACATGGGAAGGATACAACTATGAGGATGCTATTCTATTAAATGAAAGATTAGTAAAAGAAGATGTATTTACATCAATTCATATAGAAGAATATGATTGTGAATGTAGAGATACAAAACTAGGGGCAGAAGAAATCACAAGAGATATTCCAAACATTGGTGATGATTCTTTAAAAGACCTAGATGAAAATGGAATTATTCGTATTGGTGCAGAAGTAAGACCAGGAGATATCTTAGTTGGAAAAGTAACACCAAAAGGAGAAACTGAACTAACAGCTGAAGAAAGATTATTAAGAGCTATCTTTGGCGAAAAAGCAAGAGAAGTAAGAGATACATCATTAAGAGTACCTCATGGAGAAGCAGGAACGATTGTAGATGTTAAAATCTTTACAAGAGAAAATTCAGATGAATTAGGACCTGGCGTTAACCAAATTATTAGATGCTATATTGCAACAAAGAGAAAAATATCTGTTGGAGATAAAATGGCCGGACGTCATGGTAACAAAGGTGTTATCTCAAGGGTATTACCAGAAGAAGATATGCCATTTATGCCAGATGGTACACCAATTGATATCTTATTAAACCCTCTTGGAGTTCCATCTCGTATGAACTTAGGTCAAGTACTAGAAGTTCACTTAGGAGGAGCTGCAAAAGCATTAGGATGGCATGTATCTACACCAGTATTTGATGGTGCAACACAAGAAGATGTTGAAAAATTGTTAGCAGAAGCTGGAATGAATAAAGATGGAAAAACAACATTATATGATGGTAGAACAGGAGAACCATTTGCAAGCCCAATTACAGTAGGTGTTATGTATATGTTAAAATTACATCACTTAGTAGATGATAAAATCCATGCTCGTTCAACAGGACCATACTCATTGGTTACACAACAACCTCTAGGAGGAAAAGCACAATTTGGTGGACAACGTTTTGGAGAAATGGAGGTTTGGGCATTAGAGGCTTATGGTGCATCATATACATTACAAGAAATGTTAACAGTTAAATCTGACGATGTTGTCGGAAGAGTAAAAACTTATGAAGCTATTGTTAAAGGTGAAAATGTTCCAGAACCAGGTGTTCCAGAAAGTTTCAAAGTATTAGTAAAAGAACTTCAATCTTTAGGATTAGATGTTAGATTATATTCTGAGGATAACCAAGAGCTAGAATTAAAAGAAAATATCGAAGACGGAATTGAATATGACCCAGAAAAAGAAAAGAAATATCTAGCAGAAGATGAAGTGGTAGCAGATGGAGACTTAGATGATGGCTATACAGAAGAAAGTACAGAGGACGATATTTTATTAGAAGATGAAAATGAATCATTAGACGACGGAAATGATGAGTTGTTTGAAGGATTAGATGATGAAGATGATGAGATGTTCTTTGGTAGTGATTTGGCAGGAGATAATTTGGATAATGATAATGACATTATCTAGTAGACGAATGAAAAGCAGCATCTAAAACGAACTAAATTAGGCAGCTTACGTCATTAATTCGAAAAAGAAAATTCTCGACGCACAAAAAGTACGCCTCAGGTTTTCTTTTCCGAATTGCCTAGTAATATACCTAATTTATTTCGTTTTGATAATGAAAAGGGGAAAATAAATGAAAAAAAAAATTAGCGAGTGTCATTCTAATTTTAGCTATAGTAATATTAATAGTAGTATTAGCCATATTTATTAATAATAAACTTTCAGAACCAGTTATCTTAATTTTCAAAAATGTGTATAGTTCCGTAAAAGGAGCATCTCCAGCAGTAATGTCAGAATATGTAAAGATAGATAGAGATGGAACTCAGTATGAAGGATATTATAGAAATTATATGGAGAAAGTGAAGACATTGGATTCAGAAACAATGAAAATTTTGAAGGAAAAAGTAGATTTATTATATAATGAACTTAAAAACATTAGTAAGGATAAGAATGAGGAATATGTAAATGGAATAGTCATACATGGAAAAACATATACTTATGAAATGTTTAATGAAAAAGCACAGAGTATATATAAAGAAATACTTGACTTAATGGAATAATTATATTTGTAGTAAAAGCAGCAAGAAAAGACGCTGTTAATGCGAAAAAAATGGAGGAAATATGGCAACATTTGTAGAAAGAATAGATGGTGAATCTGATTATACAAAAGTATTTAACGTAATAAAATTGGGATTTGAAGATGGAGAAATCTTTAATAGACAATTAGTAACTGAAAAATTTATGCAACATTATGGAATAGACGATAGAGGAGAAGCAAATCGTGTTATTAAACAAGAACTAGAAAGAGTTATAACCAATTTAGCTTCTTATTCAAAAATTAAACGATTATCTAATGGACAATATATATTATGTTTAAAAAAGAAATCAAAAGAAGAACAGATACATGAAAATAAAGAAATAATAATATAACTGAATAAATTCTAAAAAGGAAAGGGGCGACAGGAAGGAATTGCACCAGCAGTGGCTAGACCTCTTCACCTGTTTTAGAATTACCCAAAACGTTTAGGGACGTGTCAAAATGGACAAAAAATGTCCAAATGGGACAGACCTGAATGTTTAAGATTAATAATTAATAGGGTCTGTCCCATTTGGTTAATTTTTGAAAAATTTACATTTTTCAAAAATATCAAAAAATGCACACAATTTTACTTGCGTAAAATTGGCGCCGAACAATGACGCGGACTTTAAAATGTTATAAACAGAGAAAATGTTAAAAATGTCCGCTATTGTTCTAGTTTTGACCAATTTGACACGTCCCTATTGTTCAAGGGGGAAATAAAGTGGACGAATTAGATATTTTTAATAAATTAAAAATAGGAATTGCATCAGATGAAAAAATCAGAGAATGGTCAAAAGGAGAAGTAAAAAAACCAGAAACCATTAACTATAGAACATTGAAACCAGAGAAAGACGGATTATTCTGTGAAAGAATATTTGGTCCAACAAAAGACTGGGAATGTCATTGTGGTAAATATAAAAGAGTAAGATATAAAGGAATTGTGTGTGATAGATGTGGTGTTGAAGTAACCAAATCAAAAGTAAGAAGAGAGAGAATGGGGCATATCGAACTTGCTGCACCAGTTGCACATATATGGTATTTTAAAGGAATTCCAAGTAGAATTGCTTTAATGCTTGATATCTCACCAAGAAATCTAGAAAGAATTATATATTTTGCTTCTTATGTTGTAATTGACAAAGGTTCAACAAACTTAGAAAAATGTCAAGTATTAAATGAAAAAGAATATCATGAAGCAGAAGAAAAATATGGTAGAGGTTCATTTAAAGCAAAAATGGGAGCAGAAGCTTTAAGAGAATTACTAGAACAAATTGATGTAGAAAAATTATCTGCACAAATCAGAAAAGAATTAGAAAATGCAAGTGAGCAAAAGAAAAGCAAATTGATTAAAAGATTAGATACAGTAGAAGCATTCAGACTTTCAGGAAATAGACCTGAATGGATGGTTATGAATGTTATTCCAGTTATTCCACCAGATTTAAGACCAATGGTACAATTAGATGGTGGTAGATTTGCAACATCAGATTTAAATGACTTATATAGAAGAGTTATCAATAGAAATAACAGATTAAAAAGATTATTAGAATTAGGTGCACCAGAAATCATTGTTAGAAATGAAAAGAGAATGTTACAAGAATCTGTAGATGCTTTAATTGATAATGGAAGAAGAGGTAGACCAGTAACAGGAGCTGGAAATAGACCATTAAAATCTTTATCAGATTTATTAAAAGGAAAACAAGGTCGTTTCCGTCAAAACTTACTTGGAAAACGTGTTGACTATTCAGGACGTTCTGTTATCGTAGTAGGACCAGAACTTAAAATCTATCAATGTGGACTTCCAAAAGAAATGGCTGTAGAATTATTCAAACCATTTGTTATGAGAGAATTAGTTGGAAGAGGAATTGCACAAAATATCAAAAATGCAAAAAGAATGGTAGAAAGATTAAGACCAGAAGTATGGGGCATATTGGAGGAAGTTATTAAAGATCATCCAGTTATGTTAAACCGTGCGCCTACACTACACAGATTAGGTATTCAAGCATTTGAACCAGTATTAGTAGAAGGTAGAGCAATTAAACTTCACCCATTAGTTTGTGAAGCATTTAATGCTGACTTCGACGGTGACCAAATGGCTGTACATTTACCATTATCACCAGAAGCACAAGCAGAATCAAGATATTTAATGCTTTCAACAAATAACTTATTAAAACCACAAGATGGTAAACCAGTAGCTGTACCAAGACTAGACATGATTTTAGGAAGTTACTATTTAACAATGGTATTAGATGGAGAAAAAGGTGAAGGAACTTACTATAAAGATCCAGAAGAAGCATTAATGGCATTCGAAAATCATGAAGTAGGAATTCACGCAAAAATCTTTGTTAGAATTTCTAAAGAAATTGATGGAGAAATCAAAACAAATAAAGTAGAAACAAGTGTTGGAAGAATTATCTTCAATCAAGGAATTCCACAAGATTTAGGATTTATTGATAGAAAAGAAGATCCATTCCAATATGAAATTAGTTTCCCAGTTATGAAAAAATCAATGGGAAATATCATAGAAAGAGTTATCAGAACACATGGACTAACAGAATCAGCAGAAGTAATTGACTACATTAAAGCATTAGGATTTAAATATTCAACTTTAGCAGGTATTACATTCTCAATGAGTGATGTGCAAGTACCAGAAGCGAAAAAAGGATTATTACAAGAAGCAGATAGCAAAATTGAAAATATTAGAAAACAATATGCAAGAGGTTTAATCACAAACGATGAACGTTATGGAGAAGTTATTAAAGTATGGGAAGACACAACAAACAAAGTTAGTGATGCCATGGAAGATAACTTTGATGAATTAAACCCAATCTATATGATGGTTAAATCTGGAGCCAGGGGTAACATGAGCCAGTTAAGACAAATTGCTGGTATGCGTGGATTGATGGCAAGTACAACTGGTAAAGCAGTTGAAATACCAATTAAATCATCATTTGCAGAAGGACTAGATGCCTTAGAATACTTCATTTCTGCCCATGGTGCGAGAAAAGGACTTTCAGATACAGCTTTAAGAACAGCTGACTCTGGATACTTAACAAGAAGATTAGTTGATGTATCACAAGATATTATCGTAAGAGAACATGATTGTGGTACAGAAGATGGAATCATTGTTTATGATATTAAAGATGGACAACAAGTTATTGAAAAAATGCAAGAAAGATTATTAGGAAGATTTGTTGTTGAAGACGTATATAACCCAGAAACAAAAGAACTAATTGTTGACACAAATACCATGATTACAGAAAAAATTGCTGACGAAATCGTAGCAGCAGGAATTGAAAGATTAAAAGTACGTTCTGTACTTGGATGTCGTTCAAAACATGGTGTATGTCAAAAATGTTATGGTATGGGATTAGCAAGAAGAGACTTAGTATCTATTGGTGAAGCAATTGGTATTATTGCAGCACAATCAATTGGTGAACCTGGTACACAGCTTACAATGAGAACAATTCACTCTGGTGGTGTTGCAGGTGTAGCAGATATCACACAAGGTCTTCCAAGGGTTGAAGAGTTGTTTGAAGCTAGAAAACCAAAAGGACTTGCAATCATTTCAGAAATTGAAGGTAAAGTAAAAATCAAAGAAACAAAGAAAAAGAAAGAAGTTATTGTTACAGGAAAAGATAATTCAAAATCTTATACAATTCCATTTGGTTCAAAAATGAAAGTAAAAGAGGGAGATATGGTAGAAGTAGGAGAGCCATTAATAGAAGGTTCAATTAATCCAGCCGAAATCCTAACATTAAAAGGACCAGAAGGTGTATATGAATATTTGATTTCTGAAGTACAAAAAGTATATAGAAACCAAGGTGTTGATATTAATGATAAACATATTGAGGTTATTGGTAGACAAATGCTTAAGAAAGTAAGAGTTGAAGATAATGCAGATACAGATATGTTCCCAGGATCATTAATTGATATGTATGAATTTGAAGATAAAAACAATGAAGCAATTGCAGAAGGAAAGAGACCTGCAACAGGAAAAAGAGTATTACTTGGTATTACAAAAGCTGCTCTTGCAACAGATAGTTTCTTATCAGCAGCATCATTCCAAGAAACAACAAGAGTTCTTACAGATGCAGCTGTTAAAGGTAAAACAGATGACTTAGTAGGATTAAAAGAAAATGTTATTATAGGTAAATTAATTCCTGCAGGAACAGGTATGAAAAAATATCAAAATATTCATATTAACACAGAAAAAGAATTAGAACAAGTAGCAGATACAGAATAAGACCATTGGGGGCCGTTGGGGGCCATTGGGGGCCGTTGGGGGCCGTCGGGACCAGATCTGTTTGGACCCTTTTGGGAGTATTTGATTATAGTCATATGAAAAAAGTATAGAATGTAAAAAGTTTTTACTTTCTATACTTTTTTTATTGTAAATTCTAAAAAAAGGGTCCAAACAGATCTGGTCCCAATGGCCCCCAACGGCCCCTAATGATCCCTTTGGCAACTTAAAAACTTGACAAAATAGCCATTTCCAAGTAAAATATAATAGAGTAATTATAAGGAGAAATATATTTATGCAAAATACAAATAGAAAAGTTTTTGATAAACTGTTATCAAAAACAAAAATATATTTAGCAATTATTTTCATATTGTTAGTTATTGTTTGTATAGAAAATGTGATTATGATAATACCATCCATATTAATATTTATGGCGGTTGTGGCATATTCATATTATGCAAACAATAGAAGGAAAAGTGAAATATCAGAAACATTACAAGATTTAACCTTATCAGTAGACACAGCAGCAAAAAGTAGTTTAATCAATTCTCCTTTTCCATTAATCATTATGGAATCAAATGGAAATGTTATATGGAGAAGCGCAAAATTTATATCTGAATTTGAGGGATTTGACATTAATCAATATTTAACCAATTTAATAGATGATATTAAATCAGACATAGAAGAAACAGAAAAGGATGACACAAAAGAAAAGCAAATTTCAAGACATATAGAATTAAATGATAAACATTATGAAGTATTAGGCAAATTTGTTCATTCTAGAAAATATGATAAAAAACATGATGATAAATATATGATGATGTTATACTTTATAGATGAAACAGAAATTGTAAAATTGAAAGAAGAATATAAAGATTCAAAATCATGTGTAACCATCATCATGATAGACAATTATGAAGAAACTATGCAGCAATTAGAAAGTGAAGAAAAGCCACAAGTTACGGCAGAAATTGATAAATGTATTTATGAATGGACAGATAAAAGTAATGGAGTATTAATTAAATCTGATAGAGATAGATATGTCTATTTATTTGAACAAAGATATTTTGAAAAAGTAAAGCAAGACAAATTTAGTATTTTAGACAAAGTAAAAGACATCCAGACAAAAGAAAATGTGCAAATTACATTAAGTATAGCGATATCAAATGATGGGATGACAGATAAAGAAAAATATAAATCAGCGCAAGCAGCTATGGATGTGGTATTAGGTCGTGGTGGAGACCAAGCAGTTATTAGAGAAAATGAGATTTATAAATTCTATGGCGGAAGAGCCCAAGAAGTAGAAAAAAGAACAAAGGTAAAAGCAAGAGTAGTAGCACATGCATTAGAAAATCTAATAAAAGATGCAAGCAAAGTTATGATTATGGGACATACCAACCCAGATATTGATTCTATGGGATCTAGCATGGGAATTTATCGATTGGCAAAAAGCTTAGACAAAAAAGCATATATTATAGATAGTAGTGAAACAAATACATTACAAAGTTTTAAAGCAGACTTAGCAAAAGAGCCAGAATATGAAGACATACTAATAACAAAAGAAGTAGCAGAAGAAAATATTGATAAAGAAACATTAGTGGTTGTCGTAGATACACATAAAACTACATATGTAGAAGCACCAGAACTGTTAAAACGAACAGATAAAATTGTCATTATAGACCATCATAGAAGAAGTGCAGATTATATAGAAAATGCAACATTAACATTCCAAGAAGTATATGCTTCATCTGCAGCAGAATTGGTAACAGAATTACTACAATATGCAGAAGTACATGTAGATTTAAAAACCATTGAAGCAGAAAGCTTATATGCTGGAATTATGATGGACACAAAAAACTTCACATTTAAAACAGGAGTTAGAACATTTGAAGCAGCAGCATATTTGCGTAGATGTGGTGTCAACATTATAAGAGTAAAAAAATGGTTCCAAAGTAATTTAGACACTTTCAATAAAATTGCAGGAATTGTTAAAAAAGCTGAAATCGTAAATGAAACAATTGCTATTGCAACATATGAAAAGAAAGACAAAGAAGCAAGTTTGATATGTGCAAAAGCAGCAGACGAGCTATTAACAATTAGTGATATAACTGCATCATTTGTTATGGGAAAAGTAGGAAACAAAATTTGCATTAGTGGAAGGTCAATAGGAGATATCAATGTTCAAATTATATTGGAAAAACTAGGTGGTGGAGGTCACATCACACTAGCAGGTGCACAAGTAGAAGGAATGACAATAGAAGAAACAAAACAAGAACTAATTAATAGAATTAATGAATATTTTTCAGAAATAGAAAATTAAAGGGAAAATGTTTTTTAATATTCAACCAAAAACAACATTTATCAATCAAATAAAATAAAAAAATTTAAGATAAAAGCTGAAATAGAAAGAAAGTTTAAATTCATGTTGAATGAGCATGAAGAGACAAAAAATTTCTATTTCAGTTTTTTTGTGTTTATGAAAACGACAAAAGCTAGGGAAATAGGCAAAAGAAAGGAATAAAATAAGAAATATGACAGAAAACAACAAAATATGACAAAAATTTAATAAAAATGTAATAAAGGTTGTTACTATCTAAAAAAGATATGTCCGTAATATAGTAGAAGAAAGAAGAACTAACTGGAAATGACCTCCTATTGACAATAGAAAGATATATTTTATAATAATATATAAAGACAATGTATAAAGAGGGAGAGAATGCAAATGAGAAAAAGAGAAGAAACAGTAAGAAAAAATGAAACATCAATAAAAAGCCAGACTACAAAAGAAAGTAAAGAAAATAAAAAAGTACTACTAATCATGTTAGTGATTGTATTAGCAGTGTTTGCAATTCTGATAGCAAGTAATCAAGAAATCAGAAAAAATGTAATAGAAGCATTAAGTGGTGAAATGCAGAATGCAGAAGAAAATGAGAAAGTTGAAGTTTATGTTGAGGGTTCAGCAGCACTAACAGACGATTCAGCAATAGTAAGTTCAGTAGCAATAGTAAATAAAATAACAGGAACAGGACCATTTGATGATAATAATGAAGCAGGAAATGATTCTTCAGCTGATAATAATATAGTAAGAAGCTTTGATACAGTAACGTGGGAAATAGAAGCAAATATGGCGGTAAATAACACAGACCATGGAAGCGATGAAGCAAATATATACAGCAAATTCAGAGGAGGAATAATAAACGTAGAAGCAACATTGCCAAAAGAAAATGAAGGAACAATGAAATGGTCACTAGAAGACATGACATGGGCAGAAGAAACGGGAAAAATAAGTGAAGATGGGTTAACATTCACAGCACAATACAAGATGAATGATGAAATAATAACAGTACCAGGAAAACAAACAATATCACTAGTATTAAAAGTAGAAGGAGCAGGAAATGAAAGTAAAATAGCACCAAAATTTAAAGTATGGATGCAAGGAAATGAAGCAGAAAGTGAAAATGAAGGATATGAAGCAAAAGAAATAGAGGATGGAGAGCCTATAACAATATCAGCAAAAGCAGGATTTAATATAAAACTTGAAAACAATAGTCAAAGTCAAATTAAAGCAGATGTAGACTTTGATGATGGAAATGGTGAAGTATCAGGAAGAATATATGGATATGGTATAATATTGCAGTTATATAATGAAGAGACGGAAAAAGGGTTAAAAGGATTGGAATACCCAAAAGGAGAAATAACATTTGATATAGAAACAAAATTAGAAGCAGTAGAAACAATAGATGGAAAACAGGTAACAACAGATATCACAGATAAAGCAACACCAAGATTATGGAATTATAAAATAAATATAGGAAGTCCACAAGCAAATCCAGCATATGGAAATATACCAGATAGAAATATGTATTTTGGAGATTATACAGCATACACTGATACTATTACACCATATGGAATGGAAAGAGACTTCAGACAGGAAGGTTATATATATAATTCGGGAAATATATCGATGAAAGAGAATAAAAATTTGATAAATACAACTATAAAAGATTATGAATTTAATGGTGTGTTTCCAAAATATAATGATTATTATGTTTCAACAGATTCAAGAATATATGGAGAAAATATAGGCTGTTTTAGTGCAGGATATTTTCAAATATTTGTACCAGATAACGAAGAAACATTAAAAGAAGATAGATCATATTATCTAACAGTAGAAGATAAAAACATAAATTTAAGCACTATATCAAATCAAGAAGTTACAAATCAAATTATAACAAATGATGATACGAGCAGAAAACAACATTATATTTTAAAACCAGGATATTATGCTCATTTTATAAATATTTTGGATGAAGAAGGTCATGTTATAAATAAGTCAGATTATATAAACCAAAATGGACTGGGAAAGTTAACTAAAAAACAAAATTTCATATTAGAATCACAAATAAACCAATCGAGAAATAATGATAAAGGGACAGAAATCAAAAGTATAAATAAACTTGTAAAATTTGATGGAGCTGGAATAGAGCCAATACTGTTTGACGATGGAGAGAAAGCACATTATATCACAGATACAATGACGTGGAAGACATGGTATGTAACGAAAAAAGATGGAACTAATTGGATAGATGAGACAGAAAGAAACAATAGCAATATAGAAGATTTGAATATGTATGAAACATTGGAAGAAATTCCAGAAGGATATATATGTATAGGAATGTATTTTGAATCTCAAGAAGGTATATTGAACCAGTCAAATGGATATGTAAGTATAAAAATGAAAGTGAAAGATATAACAAAAATAGGGCAAACATATGGAATAATGCAAGATGATGATTACTGGATAGAAACATTAGATAGAACAACACAAACAGCAACAAATCCAAATGCAGAATATCCAAAAACAGTGTGGTCAGCACATAACCAACAATATAAAAAGACACAATATGATGAAAATGGACAAGTTATAACAGGAACTCATTTTGGGGGATATTATGCAGGAAATACAATATTAGTAGTAGGAGCAGACAGTGGTATATCTGTAAAATCAATAAATCCAGAAACACAAGAAGAAAAAACAACATATGATATAGGAAAAAATGAAAATGAAGTAACATGGCAAATAACACCAACACTATCAGAATTAGACCCGCAAGTACCAACAAACATAAAAGGAGCAACAATAAGAATAAAGCAAACATTACCAAAAGAGCTAACATACATACCAGGAAGCAGTAACTATGGAGAGCCAACAGAAGTAATACAAAATGCAGATAGTACGACAACATACATCTGGGAAAAATACAACTGTAATGTAGGAGAAGAAATAGAGCCACTAGTAATAAAAGCAGAGATAGATCCAAACACGAAAAATGGAACAACACTACAAGTAACATCAGTAATAGAACCAGATAAAGAATTGATAGGATTATCATCACTAGAATTGAGAACGGCAACAGCGGGAATACAAATAGTAAATTTATCGAGCCACAGTCTATACAAGGAAACAGAAGATAGCATAATAGAAAACAGTGATGAAATAAAATATAAAGTAACATATCAAAACAAAACAGATGAGGTAACACCAGATTTTCAATTATTAGACATTTTACCATATAATGGAGACGGAAGAGGAACAGCATATAACGGAACATATACACTAGAAAATGTAAAAGTTACTCAAATAGCTGATGGTGAAGAGATAGATATCAATAATCTAAAGTTATATACAACAACAGACATAGAAGCCAGAAAAATAACACCAAAAGATGAAGGAATAGGAGTAAGTGAAATTTGGAAAGAAAAACAAATAGGACAAGAAATAGGAGAACCAGTAACAGTGTTAGCATTAAAAGGAGAAATAGCAGCAAACACGAAAGTAGAAATGGAAATAACACTAAAAACGAACAATAATAGATCAGGAGATATATATGCAAATTCAGTAACAGCTCAAACAAGTAAAGACACAGAAGTAATAACATCAACAGATGTAGAAACAAAAGTAGTAAAGAGACAAATAGAAGGAATGATATGGTATGACACAAATGAAAATGGAGTAAAAGATGAAGAAGAAAGCTATGCAAATAGAATAGAAGTAGAATTAAAGAAAGCAGATGGAAGTAAAGCAC
>CAJFLB010000026.1 GCA_904387305.1 uncultured Clostridia bacterium | reverse complement strand
AGATAAAAACGGTTATTAAGATTGACCTTTTTTCTATCAAAAATTTTTTAAAATTTTTTTCATTTTTCTATTGACTTTTCATAGTTGGTCTCCTTTTTACTTAAAGATTCCAAGAGTTATAACTCTTGGAATCTTCTGCCTATTTCCAACACTGCGGATTTGGAGCATAAAAATCTCCCGTTGTGCATCTAGCTACTACATTTATAAAATCATTTTTTGCTCTCTCTGCTCGTTTAATAATTATTTGCTAACCATAAAATGACAACCAAGCTTATATATAGAAATGCACATATACTAACCCCAATAATGCCTGTAACTAACCCAGCCTTTCCAAGTCTACTTCCTGTTTTCTTGGTACTCTTAGCTCCTAAAACGATTGCCAATATCCCTGCTGGTAAGCTAATATAATAAAACAATCCTGATAAAATTGATATAATTCCTAATACTAATGAACTAACTCCTGCTGCTGATTTTTTTCTATTTTCTTCCATATTTACTAATCCTCCTTTATTTTCAATTGACTAATTTCTTGTAAATCATCTAAGCTATTTACTTTAATATAATCCTCTGAAACAGTATACAAATTATCATCTATATATAATCCTCTTAATAATCTTGATGTATTATAATAAGAATATTTACTCTTTGTTTTATCATGTGTAATCGTTCCTTTTAATGTAAATCCATCTGTAAGATTGATATTATATACAAAATATCCTTCAGAAACATATTCTTTTTTATAATTTGTATAAGAATTCACTATTGATTCATACTCATCTGATGAATTTTCTATCTCAAAATCTTCTGTATAATTATTAACAGGTATTGCTAATAATTCTTTTTCTTTTGAGAATAACAAAGCTTTATGATTTGTTAAAATAGCTGATGTTGTTCTTCTGTCTCCTATGATTGTCTCTGAAATTTGAACTGGATTATTAACATCTGTTACATCAAATAGTGCCATCTTCATTCCTGTAATAGTGGCTGTTGTTGATCTAACTCTGCCTGATGAAGTTCTATTAACTTTTTCCTCTGTTTGCATTCCAATTCCTATCAAATGATTTTCATCATAAGGGTGTAAATATGTACTATATCCTGGTATTTTTAATTCTCCTAAAACTTGTGGCTCTTCTGGATTACTTAAGTCTATTACAAATAGTGGATCAATTGTTTTGTATGTTACGAGATATGCTCTATCACCTAAAAATCTAGAAGAATACATTTTTTCTCCTTCTGCTAATTTTTCAGTTTCTCCTATTTTTTTCATTTCATCATTAAATATAACTATTCTAGACCCTTTACCATTATATAGAGCAACTCTTAGGTTTCCTTCATATTCATCTATTGAAAATTGATTAATCGTTTGTCCTTTTTCTTTTGCTTTTTTATCATATTGTATACTTCCATCGTCAAGTAAATTAAATTTATATATATATGTATATGTTCCATAATCACCTAAATCTTCATATTCAAATGCACCCAATATACCTTTTAATCCAAATATTGAAGATATTTTAGGATTACCACTATATGAACCCTCGTATTTTTCTTCTAATAGATATATATTATTTTCTGATACATAAGCATTTTCTACATCCATTAGATATGAATTTACTTTTACTGCTTCATCTATATTCTTTAAATCTAACATTGATAATATTGTTTGAACATCTGAATCTATATCTTTTATCTTTCTAATATTTTTATATCCTGGATCAACTTTTTTTCCATCTTCATAATAATATGTTACAATTTCATCATTTTCTTCTTTAAAATAACCTGATGAAATAACATATAATCTTCCATCGATACATCTAGATGTATAATATGGTTGTTCTAACTGATAATCTTTAATTTTCTCTGGTTGTTCTCTGTCAGAAATGTCATATACAGTTACAACTGTTGAATTAGGATTATTTGATGATGATAATCTAGATTTCGTTTTCTCACTAATCACAATTAATTTATCATTATATAAAATTAAATCTAATGGAATCGTATTACTATCTTCTGTTTCTATTTCAGATGCTATTTTTATTTGTGTTTCATCTTTTACATCTGTAATAACCACTTTATCTTCTGATAAAGAATATATATAATCTCCATCTGTTTTTGTTATATCTGCTTCATCTACATTTTCTACTTGTATATTGGTTGTTGAATATTCTTTCGTAGATTGTGTACTTGTTATAGAATCTGTTGCTGCACTTCCTGTATAATTGCTAGGTCCTACTCCTGAAGGTAAATCTGAACTTGAGCTATTTATTACCCCATCTCCCATACTACTGGTAAAGTTTCTTGAAAATTCATAAACAATACTAAATGGTAATGTCAATAATTTAGAAGGTATACTAATTTCATCCACGTCTCTATTATATATTGCTGCTTCTAACTCTGCTTTTGATGATATCTCTATTAATTCCTCTTCTTCATTATCTGTTACCATTACTTTGTATCCTAATATTGATAATATTAGAATAAGTATAACTATGATTGCTATTACAATTTTTTTCATTTTTTATCATCCCCTTCTCTTTTATTTTATCAAAAAGGATTTTATAAAGCAATTCTATTTTTTAATTATAATTTTTATTGCATTTTTTTAGTTACAATTCACAGCTTTAAATAGATACTAATTAGAATTTTGATATATAAATATTTTTAAAGAATTTCGAATGCGACCGAAATTGTTTTACAAATTCTTAAGATAAAGTCATAAAAGGTCCTGTTTCCGGGTATTGTTATGGCTTTATCATTAGAATTTGTTAAACATAATGAAGGGGAGCCGAGAAGCTTTAAAAATATTTATATATCAACATTCTATAAAATGCTATTGGCTGTGAATTGTAACTATAAAAGTTGAAAATGATTATAAAAGTCGAAAATGTATTGACAAATTTTGGAAACTGATATATACTTTAATTATTAATTTATTTTTTATTATTTATTATTTTTACTATCGCACTTTTATTTAGAATTATATTTTTTATTTTCTTTACAGTCTTTATAAAAATATTTATATTCTTAAAAATTGTCCACAAATAAAATTTATTTTTCTCAATTAAATTCCAAAGTACGAAAGGATGATGTCATGTTATCAATTGTAAAAAGTCTTGCTTTGCATGGGTTGCAAGGTTATTTAGTGAATATACAAGTAGACATATCTGCTGGTATGCCTTCTTTTGAAATTGTCGGTTTACCAGATACTAGCATTCGTGAATCTAAAGAAAGGGTGAAAACTGCTATAAAAAATTCAACATCAGAATTTCTTAGTAGAAAAATTGTAGTAAATCTTGCACCTGCTAATACAAAAAAAGAGGGTTCTATTTTCGATTTACCCATTGCAGTTGGCATTTTAATTGCCACTGGATTTATTTATCATGCAGATTTAACCAATACTATTTTGATTGGTGAACTTTCTTTAGATGGTACTATTTGTCCCATTAAAGGTATTTTACCTATTTGTATAGAAGCAAAACATTTAGGAATGAAACGCATTATTTTGCCAAAAGCAAATGCCAAAGAAGCTTCTATTATAGATGGACTCGAAATCATACCTATCTCCAATTTAAATGAAATAATTGATTATCTTAATGGCTATTTTACCATTTCTCCCGAACCATCATCACATTTTATTTCTAATACCAATTCAACTTATGAATTTGATTTTTCAGAAGTAAAAGGACAAGAAAATGTTAAACGTGCTTTAGAAATCTCTGCAGCAGGTGGACACAATTGTCTTTTAATCGGTAGTCCTGGTTCTGGAAAAACTATGTTAGCTCGTAGACTTCCGTCTATTTTACCAGATTTGACATTTGATGAGGCTTTAGAAATCACAAAAATTCATAGTATTTCTGGATTATTATCTGAAAATGCTCCCTTTATCTTTAAAAGACCTTTTCGAAGTCCCCATCATACGATTACTGAAACCTCATTAGTCGGCGGTGGCAGAATTCCGAAACCTGGTGAAATTAGTCTAGCACATTTTGGTGTTTTATTTCTTGATGAATTACCCGAATTTAATAAATCCACATTAGAAGTATTACGTGGACCTTTAGAAGATAAAACAGTAACCATTAGTCGTGTTGATTTCTCAACCTCCTATCCTTGTAATTTCATGTTCATTGCTAGTATGAATCCATGTCCTTGTGGATATTATGGATCAAAAGAAAAACAATGTACTTGTCGAGAAGATCAAATTCAAAAATATATTCATAAAATTAGTGGCCCTCTTCTAGATAGAATTGATATTCATATAGAAGTGGAAGGTGTAAACTATCAAAAACTAGGAAATGATTCTCCTTCTGAAGCATCAAGTGAGATTCGAAAAAGAGTCAATACTGCTAGAAATATACAAATAGATCGTTATAAAGACTATCATATATTTTCTAATTCTGAATTAACACCTAAACTAATTTCGAAGTATTGTAAACTTTCTTCTAAAAGTAAACAAATTTTAGAGAAAGCTTTTAATCAGCTTGGTCTTAGTGCAAGAGCTTATAGTAGAATTTTAAAAGTTGCTAGAACCATTGCTGATTTAGATAATTCTAAAAATATCCAGACATCTCATTTGACAGAAGCCATACAATATAGGAGTCTAGATAGAAAGTATTGGAATAGGTAAATTGGTAATTATTTTATCAACTATTTTGATAAATTCTATTAATAATTTTTTTATAATCAATTGATTTGAAAGGAGTGATTTTATAGTAACAATTCAAATTGATAATAAATTTTATCCCAAACAATTAAAAGAGATACCTAATCCACCTCAAACCTTATATTTGGAAGGAAATCTTGCATTACTAAACAATCCTATTATCGCTATTATTGGCTCACGCAGTTGTACAAAAAATGGTAGACTCTTGGCACAAAAATTTTCTTATGAACTATCCCAATTGCGGTATTACAATCATTAGTGGGTTAGCAGAACGGTATTGATACAGTCTCTCATCTGTATTCCTATAATCAACTTGGTAAAACAATTGCCGTTCTTGGAAATGGTTTCCATCATATTTTTCCTCCAGAAAATATAGAATTATATAAAAAAATTTTAAATCATGATGGGTTAATTATTAGTGAATATCCTCCAGATACTAAATGCCAATCTAAATATTTTTTAGAAAGAAATCGTATTATCAGTGGATTATCTTTAGGTGTTCTAGTAATAGAAGCTGTGCATCGAAGTGGTACAAGTGTCACTGCAAAATTGGCTATTTCACAGAATAAAAAAATTTTTGCATTACCACATGAAATCTGGGATTCCCACGGTGTAGGAACAAATAGATTGATTAAAAACGGTGCTATTTTAGTTATGAATACAGAAGATATTTTGTTTGAATTCAAATGTTTAAAAAAGATGTATAAAAAGTATAAAGATATTCAAAAAATAGATTTAAATTCTTTAAATATTGATTATGATATTTTTGAAAATTCTAAGAATTCTACTAATTATATGAAATATGGAAAATCCGTCAACTTTACAAAAGCTAAAAGTTCTTCATTAGAAATACAGCTTTCTGAAAATAAAGCACTTAATAGCAATTCATCTTTAAAGATTGTAGAAAAGAGAAAATTGGAAAATTCTAAGTTATCCTATATTTATGATTTAATATCAAATGAACCTATATCTATTAATGAAATTTGTAAGAAAACTTCCAAACCTATCTCACAAATTTCTAGTGATTTATTTTCATTAGAGTTAGAAGGTTATATAAAGAAAGTTGCAGGTGGTTATATATGTATTTTAAACAAGTAACTGGTAAATATGGTGAGGATTTGGCTTGTGAATACTTGAAAAAATTGAATTATATTATTATTGAACGAAACTTTTCTTGTTATCAAGGTGAAATTGATATCGTTGCTAAAGATACTTGTAAAAACGAGTTAGTTTTTATAGAAGTAAAAACAAGAACAAGCTTTAAATATGGTTCTCCAATCGATGCTGTAAATAAAAATAAGCAAAAACATTTATTTAAAGCTTGTCAATATTATTTGTATAAACATAACCTTTATCATCTTTTTGTTCGTGTGGATGTGATTGAGGTTTTTATTAGAAATAATATCCCACATATTCGTCATGTAAGACAGGTTTTGTAAATTACATTCTTATTTGAAATTTTAACTAGTCATTATGCTATTGAAAATATTTGTCTTAATTGTTCTATCACTTTATGTTCTTCAGTTAGTAAATCTACTTTTAAATTTACAGTACACATGAATATCTCATTTTGTTTTTCTTTATCAACATGATATTTTCTTCTGTGTGAATTTCTCTGTTCTGGATATAATAATATTGCTTTTTTTACATGATACTTATTCATATATGCAAACATTTGAAAAAAATCATTTCTAGTTATTTCACTTTTTGAAATTCCTTGATCTATAATCTTATACTTTGTATCTATGATATATTTAGGATTTTGATTTTCTTCTATTAACACATCTGGTATTAATCTTAATTTTCCAACTCCATCATCATATACTAAATATTTTTTCCCTTTCTGTCTTAGTACTTCCATATGTTCTCCTAGAATATAAGTTCTATTTTCCTCAAGCAAATTCGCAATATATTCTTGAAATAGAAAATTCATATCAAAATTAAATATAAAGATTTCTTGTTTATTTTTATTTTCAAATGTTGTAAATAGATTATTGACAAATTTTTGTGCCATAGACAAAATTTGCTCTAAATAATATAAATTTTTATCATGTTTTATTTTGTAAAAAGTATCATTTGTAACATTGATATCCTCTATATCTATCATTCTATTTAATATTTCTTTGCATAATTTCTTATTCTTAATCCATTTAGTTACTTTTAACATTTTTTTAGTTGTAAATTTTAATATCTGATTCACAAGATTGTTCTCTGTAAATTCATCATATTTACAAATATTTTTACTCAAATTATATAGATTTTTTTTTAGATTTTTGGTAACAACAATTTTTCCTTTTATACTTCTTCTATTTTCTATTTTATTTTCATAAGTATGATACAAATTAGGTCTTATTTTATCATTTAATTCTTGTAAAAATATATTTATGTAATAGTCTAGTATAGATACATGTGCTTGATTAAATTCTTCAGTGACTACATTTCTATATTTTACTTTATTTGCTTTATCTAACATATAGTACAAATTTCTATAAATTAATCCTTTATCGATTTCCTGGTTGGAAGTTTTAAACATTTTTGGCATAACTTCTATAAGACAATCATTTATTTTTATAACTCCAACAAAATTCATTATTTTTATGCTATCATATCCTAATTTAATACAATAATTATATTTTTCTTCAACAGTTTTTATAAATTTCTTAAAGTATTTTGTTCCTATACTATGTTCTTCATCAAATATTTCTGTATATTTCACTTCTGAATATTCAAATGTTATTATATTATTCATATTATCCCTCAACATTTTTAATTTGATTAATTGCATTCATAAATTCTTCATCACTAATGTTATAATTTATTTCTATACATGAACCACTTCCATCCAGTACTAAATTATCTAAAATATCAATAATATCTTCAGGATTCATGAAATAATAATCTTGTAATAATGGCAAGATCTGATATAACCAAATATTCTTCATATTTTTTATTAACTCTGTTTCTTCTTCGATTTTTAATAATTCTATAAAATATGCATGCCCTATTTTGTGATCTTTATCTATGGTTTGAACGATTCTGTTATTGATTACTTTTATTGCGCTAATACAGTCTGCCAATAATTCATTGCAATTATTAAACTCATCAAAATTTGGAACCAATTCTATAAAGAAAAATCTTCTTCTTAGTGCAGAATCAATTAATGCAATGGATTTGTCTGCTGTATTCATCGTTCCGATAATAAAAACATTTTTAGGTACTGAAAATTCTTTTTTGGAATATGGCAATATTACTTTTACTTCTTGTTGATCTCCCTCTCTTTTGCCTTTTTCAATTAAGGTAATAAGCTCTCCAAAAATCTTTGATATATTACCTCTATTTATTTCATCTATAAAAAATACATATTTTTTTCCTGGATGATTTCTTGCTTCTTCACAAAATGTCTTAAAGATTCCATCTTTTGTTCCATAATGCATTTGTCCATCAACTATATCAGCACTAATTCCTTCTACAAACTCTTCATAATCATAAGATTGATGAAAGGTCACAAAACAACTTTTATCAAAATATTTTTTTATTTTATTTAATATATATGTTTTACCTGTTCCTGGAACTCCATATAATATTACATTTTTATTTTGCAATACAATATTTACAATTTCATTATCTGTTTCTTCTATATTGTAATTGTCCTCAATTTCTGTAGGAACTACATTTGTGATTGTTCTGTCCATTTTTAGATAATCTGTAATTCCTAATCTTTCTGCATCATTATTTTTTACAGCAAACACAATATATTCCAATTTTTCTTTTAATTTCAAAAATACGATATAATCATTTTCATGTATTTCTCTTCGTAATGCGATAAATTTCTCATCATCTAAATTTAAATAAGAAAGTTCCAGTTGTGTTCCATCTTTTCTTCTACTTCTTGCAGATGTAAAAAAAGAGTCTATCATTTCGTTTTCTTGTATTGGTTCTCCTTTTAAATATTTAAAATCATTACTTAATAAATTTGCTTTTAAATTTATTACATATTTTCTTTTATATTCTTTATTTGGCTCAGAAACTTCTAAATAACTATAATTACATAAATATGGAAAAAAATCCATACTTTCTCCTGTAATTGCAATATGTGTCTGATGGCTTAACCCACTTTCTGTTAAAACATTACTATTAGCTAGTTTTTTCACAAGTATTCCATCAAACTGCAAATTTAATATTTCATCAGCTTTTATTTCTTTTAAAAAATTTTGTATTGATTCTAAACATTCCATATTTAACCCTCACTTTCCTATCTATTATATTATATTTTTTGCTTTTTTTCTACTTTAAACTTCTATATTGCATATTTTTTTACAATTTTTTTCAAAAAACATATTTACATCATGATTAAATCATGATATTAATATATAGATTAAATTTTTGGAGGAATTTTATGAAAAAAGTTTCTAAATGTGGTCGTCCATGTGGTAAAATAAAAACTGATAAAATTGAAGTCTGTTTAAAACCTTCAATAAAAAATCAGTTTATGGAATTATTAAGAAAAGAGGGGAAACAAGCCTCTCCTGAAATTTGTAATATGATTATAAATTATATACATTCAAAAGGTGGTGATATAGATGTATAAAGTAGTATCTTTATTTAGTGGTTGTGGTGGATTAGATTTAGGATTTAAAAAAGCAGGTTTTGATATTATTTGGGCCAATGATTTTGACAAATATGCTGTTGAATCTTATAAACATAATATTAGCGATCATATTATATGTGAAGATATAAATAATATAAAACCTTCTGATATTCCAGAACATGATTTGTTATTAGCTGGTTTTCCTTGTCAACCATTTAGCATGATGGGAAAAGAATTGGGATTTTCAGATTATAGAGGTACTCTATTTTTTAAAATTTTAAATATTTTAAAATATCATCTAGATACATTTGGTTCTCCAAAAATCATCGTTCTTGAAAATGTAAAAAATCTTCAGACACATGACAATGGAAAAACATTTAAAATAATGAAAGAAAGCTTAGAAGAACTTGGTTACACTGTTAATGTTGATACATTAAATAGTGCTGATTATGGTGTCCCTCAAACTCGTAATAGAACATATGTTGTAGGCATAAAAGATTTACCTGGAACATTTCAATTTCCAAAAGAATTGCCTTTAGAAAAAACTTTACAAGATCTTTTAGAAAACAATGTTGATAAAAAATATTTTTTATCAGATAAAATTTTAAAAACTGTAATGTCAACAGGAACAAAAAATTATTACGCAAAACCAGAAATCGATTTACCTATTGCCAGGCCACTATGTGCCACTATGGCAAAAATGCATAGAGCCAGTCAAGACAACTATGTCACTGATAATGGAAAAATTCGTCGTCTTACACCAAGAGAATGTGCCAGATTACAAGGATTTCCAGATTCATTTGAAATTGTGGTATCTGATTCTCAAGCTTATAAACAATTTGGAAATGCTGTTACTGTTAACGTTAGTTTTCAAGTAGCAAATAGTATCTTAACTTTTTTAGAAAATACATAGGAGCAATTTATGAAATATATTTTAAAAGATTTAATTAACAAAAAGAATGCAAGTATGAATAAAATTTTTATTACAGAACTAAATGAAATTTATTCTATTCTTAAATTACTTTACAAGGGAAATAAAGAAAATAAAAGTAAGAATAATGCGCTTATTAATATTGGTATTATAGATAATGAAAATGATATGTTCACTTTAGAAAAGCTATTTAGTAAAAACTTAAATTTTTCATTGGATGATTTAACAAGTTTATGTAATAACTTGCCATGTTGTGATAAATGTGACTCTTGTCCTGTTAATAAATATTGTAATTATTATAGAAAACAACTATCTACAAAATTTGATTTAACAAATTATCCAACAATGATCGATCTATTTTGTCGGAGCTGGTGGGCTTTCTCTTGGATTTAAACAAGAAAATTTCAAGGTATTATTGGCCAATGATATTGAAGAAAGTTGCTTGCTAACATACTACCATAATAATCCTCAAATAAAAGAAGAAAATATTATTTGTGATGATATAAAAAATATATTTAATATTTTAAATACTTATCAAAATAAAGTTGATTTAATTATAGGTGGACCACCTTGTCAAGGTTTTAGTATGGCTAATCGTCAAAGAATGATAGATGATCCTAGAAATAGATTATATAAATATTATATTGAAGCAATAAAAATAATACAACCTAAATTTTTTGTTATGGAAAATGTAAAAGGTATGTTATCACATATAGATCAAATAAAAGAAGATTTTGATAATATAAATTATAAAAATACATATAGAATTTTAAATGCAAAAGATTTTGGAGTACCTCAGAATAGAGAAAGATTAATATTTATAGGTACTCGCTTAAATATCAATCCAGATAATATTTTTGACGATATCGAAAATATTTCTAAACACACAAATAAATATGTTCTTTCAGATGCATTGGAATATTTAAAACCTTTAAAAGCTTCCACTATAAAAAATTCTACAGAATTGGACTCCGAAATTTTTGGTAAAAAAATAGATATTAATCCTTATTATGAAAAAGAAAATGATTATATAAATCTAATTAATGATAATAAACCTTGCAAATTTGTTTTTAATCATAAGGCTAGATATAATAATGATAGAGATATCGAAATTTTTGGTAGATTAAATGAAGGTGATAAATCTGATGATCCAAAAATAGCAGATATTATGCCTTATAAAGATCGTAATGATATATTTAAAGATAAATACTTTAAATTGGAAAGCAATAAAATTTGTAAAACTATCACCGCTCATATGAAATTTGACTGCAATATGTATATACATCCATTTCAAGCTAGAGGATTAACCCCTAGAGAAGCTGCAAGAATTCAATCTTATCCAGATGATTATTTCTTTAAAGGGTCTTTCACAAAAACATATATGCAAATTGGAAATTCAGTTCCACCTTTGCTAAGTAGAGCTATTGCAAAAGCAATAAAAAAAGTATTGTAGAAAAAATATGTAATGAACAATAATATAACATATTACGATTAAATCCATTTAGTAATATAGCTGATTGCAAAAACGATTACACATATTGTATTAGCATATGTGTAATCGTTTTTTTGGTTAAATAAGAAAAATATTCAAAAAAGTCCCTCTATTGTTCTGGAATAAGAAAAATATTCAATGTTATTACATGTTTTCAATTTCTTTCTGTTTATTTAATACTGTTTCTAAACGGTTATTTTTCATTCCACATTCATTTTGATACCTAACATTAAATTCTAAGGATTTAATTGCTCGTTTACTAAATTCATTTCCATAGTCTGCCCTAATTTTATTGATAAACATATTTGCTGCTAGAGCTGAAATTGATCTTTTATATCCATCACCATTCAACATCTTAATAAAATTACTTATATATATTTGCGCACTTCTACTATTCATTCCATGATGCGATAATTGGCTAACTGCTTTGTCAAAATCTAGTTCATGTTCATACACTTTTTTAGAAAATTCATACACTTTTTCTATTAATTCAAGTGTAATCGCACTGCGATTTTCATCCTTATCTTCTATATATTCTGCTTCAAAAGTAAAATATTTTTTTAGGACATTTAAGTAATTAAATATATCAATTGTATCTTCACAATTCTTTATGTAAATTATAATACCATTTATATTTACCTCATTGTATTCATTTTCAATATCCTTTTGAGATAATTCATTTTTTATCAAATTTTTCGAATTTATGTTTAATTTCTTAAGTTCCATTGGTATTTCTTCATATGATTTATAATCGTTTGAATAAATAAAGTCTTCTAATGTTTTGAATATAATTTCTTTATTATTCCAATATTTCTCATTATATCCCCATCTGTTTAATGCTGTATTTGTTTCGCCTAATACTGTATTTCTTTCAATATCATCTTCTGTTATATCTAGCATGTTTTCAATTAAATCCATTAAATATTCTTTTCTATCTTTAATACATTGAACATCCCAAATATATTTTTTTTCTTCTAATCCCAATTCTTTACTTTTCTCTTGCGCATTTTTTTCGGCATTCATAATAATAACTCTGGTTGTATCAAATGATGTCACACCACTTTTATTTGTTCCGTCTATATTTTTTCCTTGATATATCCTAATCTTTTTATCAAATCCGAAATTCTCACATTCTTCATTTTTGCTATATTGTAACAAAGCCATATTCCCTAATGTATTTAAATACGCATCTGCTTCCTCTGTATTTTTAATGTAATCCCATGAATGGTCTTTATCTGTTTTATATTTTTTTGGTAATATATGATCTATATGTAATTCTCTATTTATTGGATAAAATGTTGTATTATTTTCTTCTCTTATATAATAATCTAATGATAGTAGTAATGGTTTCAAGTATTTTTCATCATATACTTCTCCATTCAAAGCTTCATATACAGATTTAATCATTTTCTTAGCGTATATTAAACTATTTAATTCTTTTTCTATATCTTCAATTGGCTTTTTATCAACAATATATTCTATTAGCTTAAATGATTTTGGCTTTATGGTGTTTAAAGTTCCTCCTGATATAAAACTAATATAGAAAAATCTTCTCATTATTTTTAATAATTCCTCCATTCGAGGATATTCTACATAATAAGCTGATGCTAATGCGGTTGTAACATATGCTTTCCAAGGAATATATCTTAGACTGTATATTACTGGATTCGTAGATTTATATACTTTTTCAATTGCTTTAGAAAAATTAGTCATTTCCTCAATAATGTCTTGAGGTGTCATCTCTTTTGTAACTCTTTTTATTTCATCAACGACTTGTCTTTCAGGATTTGATTTTAATTTAAAATATTCATAATAAACTATAAAATCATCCATTCTGAAGTCATTATTGTTAGCAATTCTAATAATATTATTCCATTCAACATTAAAAGATTTCTTTCCATCAACATCATCATTGTCATATTTACTAAATATTTCTGCTTTTATAAGGTCTGCATTTGTTAAGTCTTGTCCCCTGTCATTTAAAACCTGAAATAGCTTTATTGCAAAAGATTCATCATTACATACAATTTTTATAATATTAGTTTTAAAAAATATATAATTAACAAAATCATTTAAATCTTCTTTTGTTAGGTCTTTAAATTTTTTATAAAAAAAGCAGGCTGTATTTAAATATTTATATTCTGGATTATCTGTATTTAACTCTATTTTTGTAGGTTTTGTTATTTTTTCATAACTTTCTCTCTTTATTATTTTAGTATTAAATATCGCATCATAGTTTGGATCAGATTGTAATTGTAATCTACTTCTTCTTCCCGAATGTAATATGCAGTCATCTAATTTTTTTAAATCAACAAAATTGATCTCTTTTGAATCTTTATTTATGTCTGAAAAGTTTTTTCTTAATACATCCATCATAATCATTAATGTTGTTATCCTTTGCTGTCCATCTATTAAGTCTAAATAATCTTCCGATCTTACAACTACAATTGAACCAAGAAAGTAGCATTTATTTTTTTCTTTATTTTTATAAGCTTCATATAAATCATCCCATAATGCATCTAATTGTTCATCATCCCAATTATATTGTCTTTGATAATTTGGAATTCTGTAAATTTGATCACAGTTAAATATCTTGCTTATTGTTTGATTTTCTGGTATAAAAGTATCTTCCATTTTTTTATCCTCCTTATTTTTTTATATGATTATTTCCTAATTTTTTCCTTTTTATAATATATCATACCTGCCATTATTCTTCAACATCTGCTTAGTTAATTGCTTGACAAAAAATTTGAAATCGTAAATTTCATTGATGCTCTAGTGAAACACGAATATGTTTATTTTGAATAAGATTTGGTTAGTTTAGAAGTATAATGTGGTCTGTATTTTTAGAGGTTTTCTGTTTTGTTTATTATTTCGTTAATGGCACTGGTAAGACTTAAATTTATAACCTTCGGGTTATGAGTAAAGCTCGTAAAGTATTGGTAAATCTGGTTTTGAGCTGTATTTGTTGGTATATTTGACGTGCCCAATTTTTTGGTTTCGTAAATTTATGTGATTTTGGTTCATTTTTGGTGAGTTGTGTGCCCATTTTGAGCCCAATTATTTTAATAAATTTATGGAGGTTTTGATTATGAATAGAAAATATTTTTGTTGTTTTAATAAGATGAATAAAGATAATAATGATGATGAATTATTACAAGATTGGATGGAATTTAGATTCGAAAAAATAGAAAGTAATTTGACTGATGAAGATAGAAAACATGTTCTTAAATATGATACTTTTTGCGAGAAGATTCTTGATGTTATTCCAGACAAGGATTCTGATTATGTTTCTGATGTTCTTGATGATTTTAGAGAGGAACTATTAAATTATTCTATTTATTGGAATGAGAAGTATTATAAAGCTGGTCTTTGCGATATTGTTAAATTATTCATAGCTAAATAGGAAAGGCGAGTATTCTCGCCTTTAATTTTTAATATATTTTACTTTTCACACTTTTTTATTTTAATTATTTCTCTTTCTAGTTTTTTAAACATCCAATTGGAACTACATATACTCCATCTTCTCTTCTATATGCATATTTACCTGTTGCTGTAAGTACAAGTAAAAATGATGGATTTTTCATTTTAGTTATATCTATTCTTGATTCCAATTTTTTTAATGTATCTGCTCCCTCATTTATTAAACTATCTCCACCTAATTTTATTTCTATTAAACCATAAGAACCATCTCTTAAATGAATAACAGCATCACATTCTAAATCATTTGCATCTCTATAATGATAAACTTTTCCTTTTATGCTTTCTGCATAAACTCTTAAATCTCTTATACATAAAGTTTCAAATAATAATCCAAATGTGTTCAAATCATTTATTAAATCTTTTGGTCCTATTCCTAATGAAGCAACAGCTATAGATGGATCAATAAAATATCTTGTATCAGATGTTCTTATTGCAGTTTTACTTCTTAAATTTGGATTCCAAGCTGGTGATTCTTCTACTACAAATATCTTTTTTAGTGCATTTACATATGACAATACAGTATCTGTATCTAGAGAAGTAGAATCATTAACAATCATATCACTTCTTAATGTATCATTTGATGCTTGAGTTCCCATATTTCTTGCATATGATCTCATAAGATTTTTTACTCTTTCTGGATTTCTAGAAATACCATCTGCTTCTGAAATATCTCTGTTAACAACAGCATCATAGTAATCATATGCTTGTTCAAGAGCTATTTCTTCTTCCATAAAAATTGCTCTTGGCCATCCACCTCTACATACTAAATAAGCCATTTTTTCTAAGTCTATATTATTTATTCCTTCTATCTTTTTTGTTCCATCAAATAAATCTATTAAGCTAACTTGACCAGTTGATTCACCTGACTCGTACAAACTCATTGGCCTCATTAATAGCCATGCGAATCGTCCTGTACCACTATGAGTTACATCATCCATTTTCGCTGGAACAGAAGATCCTGTTAAAATAAATTGTCCTTCTGCATTTCTATGATCTATTTCATACCTTATTGCATCCCATAATTTTGGTGCAATTTGCCATTCATCTATTAATCTTGGTACTTCTCCTTGTAAAAGTAAACTTGGATTGATTTCAGCCATTGTTAAATTTTGTTCTTTTTCATCAGATTTAGCCATATATAATATACTTTTAGAAATTTGTTCAGCAGTTGTTGTTTTTCCACACCACTTTGGTCCTTGTATTAAAACAGCTCCTTTTCCTTTTAATTTTTTTTCTAAAATCTCATCAACAATTCTGTTTTTATATTCTTGCATGACTCTTTTCACTCCTTTACTTTATTATATTATACCATTACTTCTAAAATTATGCAATATTTTTCGGTTATTTGTGTAATTATTTTTCGGTTGTTTGTAGTTTTTTATTTCGGTTAATTATAGTATTTTTGTTTCAAATATTTGTGATATTTCGTTTCAAAGATTTGTGATTTGTTTTTTTATTATATTTTATATTAATTTGTCTTTTGACAATAAAAATTTTCAAAAAATAAATTAAGCTATCTTAACAAAAATCATTTTGATTATATTATTTATGAAATAAAAAGCATTATATGACTAGTATTTATAATATTGTTAGTTATTTACGACTAAATAGAAAAGACGAGTATATTCTCGCCTTTGATTTTTAATATTATTTTCTATAAGTAGTATTAGAACACTTTGGACATGGTGGTAAAGTATCAGTATTATCATCTAATGTTACATTTTGTCCACATTTTGTACAATAGTATTCACCTTTTCCTGGTTTTTCACCTGTAGTGTACATATTTATCCCCCCTATCTTTTTATTTTCTATCATTAATTGCTGTTTCTATCCAATCCTCTATATTTTCAGCAATATAGTTATAATTTGCTTTACTATCAAATTCATATGGTGGATTATATACTTTTATTTTATTTGATAACTTTTCTCCACCTTTTAAAGTAAATTGTTCAAACGGATTTTTACCCTTCCTACTTCTTTCTCCATTTTGATTTTTTAAATTATGTATATAAATACCTAAAATACCTTTTCCATCTTCCCAACTCTTTTTTATTTCATATTTTACCCATTTTCTCTCTGACGTTTCTTCACCTATTAAAACTATTGTACAACTTCTATATTTCAGCTGATTATTTATCCAATTTTTTATATTCTCGTCACCTTTTCTTTTTACTTCTTCCCATTCGTTTTCTGAAACAGGCTTATTCCCCTCAATAGCTCCTATATTTCTAACTTGACTCGTTCTCCAACAGTCATTTTTATAATGAAAACTATAAAATACTTGTCTTTTCATAATTACCTCCTAAAATTTTATAAAATAAATTATTAATGTAGTTGCAATACATACTATATAAAAAGGCCATATTGTTTTTGAGAATGCCACTTTAATCAAGCAATAATTATTTATATTCTTCATTTTCACATTTATCAAATTAGTATCCATATTAAAATCAATATTTTTTTCCTTTTTTCTTCTTACTTCATCATATAAACATCTATATTTACGTTCAATCATTAAATAATATGAATCTAAAAACCAAAAAACTATTAATGGAATTATTGTTACTATTACAGCCTTATGAGAATTTTCCCCTGCAAAAGCATATATAGCAATCATTATTCCAACCGCCCATTGTTTTAGAGAAAATGCGTTATTTCCCATTCTTGAAATTATTCCTTGTATCATATTTAAGTGCCCAATTTTATTTGTTTGTTCTTGCACAACTATATACCTCCTTATATATCTACTTAAATATTATAACAATTTTCTTTCTAATTTTACATAGCCAAAATGCGACAAAATAGATATTTTTAATCTATTTTGTCGCATTTTGTGTCATTTTGTAAGTTTCGTAGAATTCGTCAATATTATTCTTCTTTAATGTTTCTCTAATTAATTCTATTATTTTAACTTTTTCTTCAAGAGATATGTTTGTACCTTTTAAAAATTTATCAGAAATTTTCACATATTCTTCTTCTGTAATTTTTTTTATTTCGAACAGATTATCTAAACTAACCTCATATATATTAGCTAATCTTATTGCTTCTGTTATACTCATATCTCTTCGATTTGTTTCCCAACTAGAAACTTTAGAACGGCTTATATCTAATTTTTCAGCTAACTGTTCTTGTGTGATCTTTTTACTTTTTCTTAATTTTTTTAATTTTTCTATTATTATATAGTCCATATATTTTGTCCCCTTAATTTTTTATAACATATCTCTTTTGATTTTTTTGTCGAAACTTGTCAATAAATATAAAAAAACAAAATATTCTTGTAATTTTAAAATTACTTTCATATTTTGCTTTTTATCTGTATCAATTATTTCTTTTCATTAATTCTTCTACAACTTTATATGCTGCTGTATAAGGATTACAATTTTCATTATCTAATGCTTGTCCTAAATCTAAATGATGTTTTTCAACTTTTCTAGCATTTTTTATGGCATTATCTGTTTTGTCTCTTAAAATAGGATATGTATTCATATTTTTGGTATATCCTTTTATTTTATCTTTTATATCATTTTGAACTTCTTCACTTGAACGATATGTCTTTGTTGTATAGCCGAAATGTAATCTATACCAATATTCAAATGTTGGAGTTGAAGTTATAAATTCAACTCCATTTTTTATAGCTAATGCTTTCGCTTTATCAATCTGACTTTGTTTATCTTGATTTACATCCGTATCCAACACCACATAATATTTGTCCCCATCTTCTCTTCCAATTTCATTATCTATAAATTTTATTAAATCATTAACAATTCCAACTGGATCTGTACTATTTCCTGTAGAAAATTTTATAATACATCTTCTAGTATTAAAATTTTTAAAGTAAATTTCTTCTGTTTTATTTGCACCTTCACATCCTATTACTATAATAGGATTTTGTTTCCTACTTTGTTGGTTTCTACCTCTTTGTTTAAATCCTTCTAATCTTCCCATAAGCTATTACCCATAGCTACAAAAGGAATTGCTCCATATCTTCCATTTAAATATCCTTTTTGTATATTCTCATTTTTTCTAACTGAGAAGTCATCAAGAGGATATAAAACAGTAGCCCCTTTCTGTGGATCTTTTTCTGCAAACCATATCTGGTCTCTTCTAAATATATCTAAAGATAATAAATTTGTATCATGTGTATTAAATATTAACTGTGCATTTCCTTTATTAATTTGTGGGTTATGGAAGAATTTAATAATCATTTCTACTAAATTAGGATGCAAACTTCTTTCAATTTCATCTATTACTAATATTTTTCCATTCTCAAAAACATCTTTTAATATTGGTGCAAATGAAAATAGAATTTGTGTTCCTGAAGACTCATTATTAAAGTTTAATTCATAACTTTTCATATTGCCGTTATCATTAATAACTTCATGTGTCATTCTTATTTTTACATCTCTTTGTTTTTGTGGCAACATTTGTGAAGGAATATTAAAGTTTTTTAACAGCATTGTCATATTACTATCTACATCACGTTCTTCGATTTCTACACTAAAGTCTTTTATTACAATGTCTGCTTCGTTTAATAATTTTAATGCAAATTTTTTTAGTTCTTCCACTTCATCTTTGTTGTTATATGACTCTACAACAAAATCGTTTAATAACATTCCACCAGTATATGTGTCTATATTTTTTGCAAACCACAAATATGGTTCTTTTGTCTTATCATAATTCCATGTTGTTGCTGTAGCTAAAAACAATTTATTATCTATATTTTGTATTTTTATAGCATTTAATTTTCCTTCATCTGCCTGTAGGAATTTATATTCATTTACATTAGTTCTTTCAAATATTCTTGTCGGCTTAGCTGTAAAATACTGATATAAATATTCTTCATATACTTTTTCTTTATCTGCTATAAATCCATATATATATTTCATTCCTTTTGCATAAAAAACAAATTCAAATTCACATGGTTCTACTTTAGATTTTTCATCAAAGGCAAATGGTTCCATTTCCATTAATTTTTCTCCCACTTGTCTATTATTTGATTTTCTTATCATTAATATTGCTGCTGTAAATGCTTTTATTAAATTTGTTTTTCCTGATGCATTTGCTCCATATATTGCTGTACTTTTTAAAATTTTTTCATTTATATTTTGTATACTTATTATATTTTCTTCATTTTCTGTTCCTGTTGCTGCTTCCATACTAAATGTTACTTTGTCTTTAAATGACATGAAATTTTTTACACTAAATTCAACTAGCATTTCTTTCACCTCTCTTATATATTATATGCTATTTTTATAAAAAAGTAAACTGATTCTATGATATTTTTTGTGTTTTTGCATTTTTTGTTCGTTTTTACGTTAAATATTATTGTTTTATATTAAGATTTTAAGTATCTATTTATTGTAAAATCATCAATTTATAAAACTATTTTAATTTTAAGTCTTAAAAAATATCGCTTAAAAGCGACATTTTTTCTCTAAAGCGACATTTTTTTATTTAAAATATACTCTCATATTCCAATGGTATAATATCTTCATAAATTAAAACAAATTGTGAATTAATTTTTCTATTATCATGATGATGACCAAAATACCATTTATTAAATTCACATTTTTCTGAAATTTCTTGCAAGTAATCTGTTAAATAATCTTTTTTATATAGACCACCACTAAGTATAGCTTGTACACTAGTAGGACAACAATGGGTTATAATATAATCTATTTTATAATTTACTTTTTCTAAATTATTTATTCCTTTTTGCATTTCTTCCTCAGTTGGAAGTTCTAAATCCCACCATGAATAATCTCTTATTCTAAAAAATGCTCCTCTTTTTCTAAATGTATATATTTTTTCTTCTTCATCTAAATTTAGTATTCCATCTTGTATGTCATGCGATTTAGCTCCTCCAAATGTAAAAAACTTTCTATTATCTATATTAAATATCTCTCCACGCATTAAATGTATTACTGAATCTCTTATTTTATGAACTTTACCTCCATGCCATTCTTCTACTGGATAGTTATATAATCTTGTAAAATTTTCGTGGTTTCCATCTACAAATAAAGTAGTAAAATTTCTTTCATTTAACCAGTCTAACCAATATTTTTCATATGTGCTCTCTACTAAGTAATTCGATACTCCTCCAAAGTCACCACATATAATAACATAATCATTTTTACTCATTTCTTTTTGTATGGTGAATTTATCAATGTCAAATCGTGAAAAATCACTGTGGCAATCACCTGTAAGATATATCATAATAAGTAGCAACTCCTTCCTAATATAATTTGTTCTCTTATTATTTTAGATTGTTTATTGCTTTTCTTAATGTCTTTATTACTAATTCTGCACAATGTATTTTTTCGTTTGGAAGTCCTTCTAATTTTTCAATTATTTCATTTGCTGTTATTTTTTTAGCTTTTTCTATATTTACATTTTTAATCATTTTAGTTACTATACAACATGATGCTATAACTGGTGGACATCCTTTAGCTTCAAATTTTGCATCTATAATAACGTCATCTTTCATTTTTAGATATATTTTTATAATATCACTGCAAATTTCATTTTCAATTATTCCTATTGAATCAGCATCTTCAATTATTCCCATGTTAATTGGATTTTCAAAATATTTTTTTACTTTTTCACTATACATTTTCTTTTACCTCTTGAACTTATTTTACAGTATTTTAGTCAATATAGCAATATAGAGCAGCTTTTTGCTACTCTATATAAACATTTTTTGTAATAATCCTTTTTTCAAATCTTTTAAATTTTTTAATTTATTTTCATTTTCTCTTATTTTTTTACTAATGCTATTATATATATCAATAATATTTTTTTGAACATTTATTGATGGTATTTTAAATTTTAATGCTTCTATATCTGATGGACTAATATTAGGTTGAGCGCCTGCTACTAATCTGTTCTTTAACTGAATATTATACGAATTTAATTCAAACAGAAAATATAAATACGAATATATTATATCTTTTTTATGTAAAATTAGTTTTCCTACTCGTTGGTTTAAATAAGCTTTTTTTGTATCATTATATATTCCAAATTTACCAGTAGTTGCTCCTGACATAGCTATCAACATATCTCCTTTGTTCACTTCAAATTTTGAATCTATTAAAATTTCAGCATTATAATATACTACATCTTTTAAATCTATAATATTTTCATTAATATTAGAAATCCTTATAATTGGTATTCCTTTTTTAGTAAATAATTCACTTTCAAAAGCAAATCCTCCTTGTAAATGAGCAAATTCTTTTAAATTCACTAACTTTATCATTTTTAATTTTTCCTTATATATTTTTTCTAATAACCCTTTTTTATATATCTTAAGGGCATCTATTTTTCTTTTTTGTAATTCAATTTTTTTATCTAATAAAGTTAGAAAGTTTGATATTTTACTTTGCTCAATGTTATTTGGCAAATTGATATTTATATTTTTTAAGTCATCACTTGTAATTGAATCAATTGTACTTCCTTTTGAAATTTTTTTCCAACCACCACGTTGTTTAAAACTTTCTAAATAATAATATAAATATTTTGTTCCTCTAATTAGACAAACACCTCTACCAATACAAGCATCATATTGTGAGATTGCTAAATCACCAACTGGAGCTCTAACAGTCATAATTATATCATTAACAGCACACATTTTAGTTATAGAACTAGTATATATTCTCGGTTTTATTTTACCATTTGCTAAATCTGCATTTCCTTGTATTAATAAGGTAGCATTAGTATTAAAAGTATAATTCTTTGAATCTGGTGATTGTCCCATCACAATTTTAGCAATATCAGATAATTTTTTACTGGTATAAGAATTATTAAATTGATTAAATCGTAAATTTGGTACTAACATTTTTTCACCTTCATTCTGTCCTTTAGTTTTAACCTT
>CAJFLB010000025.1 GCA_904387305.1 uncultured Clostridia bacterium | reverse complement strand
CCACCTTCCTATTTTGTCTATATTTTCTTTTTTTATACATCTAGGGTGAAATATTCGTTTCTAAACTTTTAAGGTGATTTTATCATAAATTAAATACAAGAAATTTTCAAAACTCTTGATTTTTTATGTAAAGTATAGTATTATTTATAATGGTAACTTGGTGTAAGAAAATCATGAGACATGAAAGGAGATAACTTTATGTCACCAGAAAAAATCAAAGCAAGAGAAAAAGAGCTGAATGAAAAATGTATCAAATGTCGGAGGCAAAGCCCGACACCACCATCCTTCGAGCGTTGTAACTATGACTGCACAATAGGTGCACAGTTGCACATGCTCGATGCTGAAAAAGGCAATGGCTGGGGAAGCCACAAGCACTGGCAAAAATGATTTTAGCTGTGAGGGATATTTTATCCCTCCAGCTTTTTTAAGAAATTTTGGGTCCATTGGGACCGGATCCGTTTGGACCCGTTTCACAATTCTACTAAAATTAAATCCTCTCCTATACATTTTACATTTTTCCATGGAATTGATATTTCATTATTGGTTTTAAAAATATTCATTAATTTATTTCCAGAGCCTGGGACAATGATATGGGTAATATTCCCTGTTTCTAAATCTGCACATACATCCTGCACATACCCTAATCTTTTTCCATCATTAATATTAATTACTTCTTTATGTTTAAAATCCAATCCTTTTTCTTGCATTATGTACCTCCTCTTATCTGTCAAAACTTCATTATTTATAGTATATTCATAAATTTATAAAAATTGACACCTAATTGGCTTATCTTTTTGTGCAAAGGGGATGGGCTAAAATGGCACAAAAATGTTCCATTTTGGCCCGTCCCTTTTGGCACTTTGTTCACTTATACAATCTTTTTATATGTTGTATGGCTGTTTTCTCTAGTCTTGATACTTGTGCCTGTGATATACCAATTTCTTCTGCTACTTCCATTTGTGTTCTCCCATCAAAGAATCTCTTATTTATAATCATTTTTTCTTTTTCATTTAATTTTTCCATAGCACCTTTTATTGTAATCTTTTCTGCCCATAATTCATCTGTATTTTTGCTATCTTTTATCTGATCCATAATATAGATACTTTCTGAACCATCATTATATACCGGTTCTTGTAAAGATACTGGATCTTGTATAGCATCTAAACTGAAAGCTATGTCTTCTTTTGTTACTTCTAATTCTTTGGCAATTTCTTCTACATTGGGTTCCTTTCCATGCTCTTTTGTATATCGTTCTTTAAACTGTATGACTTTATATGCTAAATCTCTCACTGACCTACTAACTCTTATACTATTATTGTCTCGTAAATATCGTTTTACTTCTCCAATAATCATAGGAACTGCATACGTACTAAATTGTACATTTTGACTTAAGTCAAAATTGTCAATAGCTTTGATTAGCCCTACACATCCTACTTGAAATAGGTCGTCTGCATTTTCTCCTCTTCCGTAAAATCTTTGTATGACACTTAATACCAATCTTAAATTTCCATTGATAAATGTGTTTCTTGCTTCTTCATCTCCTGCTTTTATTTTTACAAAAAGTGCTTCCTTTTCTTCTTTACTTAATAATGGTAAATTCGATGTATTTACTCCACAGATTTCAACTTTATTTAGCAAAAAGAAAACCTCCTTTTAAAAAATACTTACTATAAGTATTTCCTAAAAAGAAAGTTCTATTCGTTTCATTTCAATTGTTCTTAATTCTATCTTATACAAGAACAATAGTGGGCTTTTTTTTAATAATTTTTCTTTCAATAACATTTTAAAGCCGCGTCATTCTTCCATATAACTTATCTGTAGCTTGCTATACTTCGCACAGCTAAGAAATGTTGGGCGCCAAATTTTACGTTAGTAAAATTTGTGTGCAATCGTTAGAGCGAAACGACGTTCTTGAATAGGAAAAACTCGATTTTTCTTTTGAAAATAAACTATTAAGAAATTTATTTTCACTTTGTATTGTGAAATCCAAAAGTTTCATATTGTTTCCTATTCAAGAACAAACTCATTTTTTCTTTTTAAATTTGATTTAATGAAAGTGAAAAATGCTTCTATCACTAAAATTCTGAAAAGGGAAAAATGAGTCCGTCCCCAAAATTCCGATTTAATTAGCCAATCTTACTAACAATATCTTTTTTCATTTTATTAATGATTTTCTTTTCTAATCTTGATATGTAACTTTGTGAAATACCGCAATTCGTCTGCAACTTCTTTTTGTGTTTTTTCTTTTCCGGTTTTAAAACCAAAACGCATTTCCATGATGTTTTTTTCTCTATCATTTAATTTTAGAACAGCTGCTCGAAGTAGAGTTTTATCTACTTCATCTTCTAAATTTCTGGATGTTACATCTGGTTCTGTTCCTAATATATCTGAAAGTAATAATTCGTTTCCATCACCATCTTTATTTAGTGGTTCATCTATAGAGATTTCTCCTTTTATTTTATTGCTTTTTCTTAAATGCATTAAAATTTCATTTTCTATACATCTAGAAGCATATGTTGCTAGTTTGATTTTCTTTTCATTATTAAATGTATTGACTCCTTTCATTAGTCCAATCGTTCCTATTGATATTAAATCTTCAATACCAATTCCCGTATTTTCAAACTTTTTAGCAATATATACAACTAATCTTAAATTTCTTTCCACTAATATCTGTCTTGCTTCCAAATTGTTTTCTTCTGATAATTTTTTTATATATACTTCTTCCTCTTCTGGTGGTAATGGTGGTGGGAGTGTTTGGCTACCTGCTATATAAAATATCGGTAAATATTCTATTTCATCATCGCCATTCAAATATTTTGCACATATTGTATGAATACTATTTTTTACAAAATCAATAATTTTCATTATTATCAACTCCTTTTTTTGATTGGGGACCATTGGGACCAGGTCTATTTGGACCCGTTTTGGAACCAAATGGGTCCAAATAGACCTGGTCCCAATGGTCCCCCATGCTCCTACATTAATTCAATTCCTAATAGAGCCCTATATTCTCCCCTTTTTGTCAATGATTTGTTATAAATTCCAATAATCACATTTTCTTTTATTTTACTTTCTTCTTCATTTTTTATAACTACTTCTTCTGCTTTTATGCCTAGCAACATGCCATTTTGTTTTCCTAATGATGAAAATGGAATTACTTTTAATCTTGGCATATATTCTTCCTTAATATTTTTAGGTATTTCACTAAAATCACCTCCTAAGATATTTCCTAGATGATTTAATATTTCTTTCGGTATACAGTTATACAAAAGTGTGTGTTCTACTACAATAACAGGTGTATTGGTAATTGGTTCTTTTAAAAAATTTCCTGTATCGATCATTGCTTTTGTTTCGATTTCTTTATGGTTTAATTTTATCTTGATATCGCAATACATATCTTTTGCGGATATTTTGTTTTTTACTACTTTAAAGCCAATTGTGATAATCATAAATGCAACAATGGCTGATATAAAAATAACTTTCAAGGAGTTTGAATTTAATACTAACCCATTGTTTCTTAATATTTCTTGTGGCTTTACAATATAAATTAATGCAAAAGCTGCTCCACCAAATACAAAAGAGGTTAAATAAAATATTAATGTGAATTTGCATAGTTTTTTTACACTTTTAGGATTAAATGCTATATATATGATGACAACAGACAAAATTAATTTTAAGAAAAAATTAGAATATATTCTTAAGTTTGAAATATAAGCAATAATTGTGTAAATTGCTCCTACTAAACTTGCTAACACCAATCGTATATGGTTTATTTTTATCTTTAAAATAACGCCTGTAGCAAATAGTATGATATAATTCATTAACAAATTTTCTATTAATACAACATCTACATAAATTGTCATCTACTAATCACCTGCTCATCTATTCTACTACCATTTATTTAAAAAAGCTGTCCTTTCTTATTGTAAAAAAAAAGAAATAATCGATAAATTTCGATTACTTCTTTTTGTTATAGAGTTTTTTCTATATGATTTGAGTCTATTTGTTAATGTATATTTTATTATTGTATAGAAAATATCTGGTTTTATCTTAACCTAATTTTAATTTTTTCATATACAATAAGGTCAGATTTCTTATAGATTTTTATTTTTGTTTTTTCTTAAGAAAGATGGAATGTCTAAATCATTTTGTGAGTTACTTACTTCTGAACTTGCTGGAATTGAATTAATTTTCTTTTCCCAAGTTTTTGATACAATATTGTCTACTCCTATGCTTGATATTGGTTCTGTTTTTTCAAATCCTGTTGCAATAACTGTAATTTGAATTTCATCTTCCATTGAAGGATCTGTTACTGTACCAAAGATTATATTTGCTTCTGGATCAACACTGCGTTGAACTAATTCTGCAGCTGTATTTACTTCATGTAATCCTAAATCTTCTCCACCAGTAATGTTAATAATAACACCTTTTGCTCCTTCAATTGATGTTTCTAGTAATGGACTTTGGATAGCTTCTTTTGCTGCATCCTCTGCTCTGTTTTCTCCTCCTGCTCTACCAACACCCATATGTGCCATACCTTGATTTAGCATGATTGTTTTAACATCTGCAAAGTCTAGGTTTACAAGTCCAGGAATAGCAATTAAGTCTGATATACCTTGTACACCTTGTCTTAATACATCATCAGCCATTTTAAATGCTTCTATAATTGATGTTTTTCTATCAATAATTTGTAATAATTTATCATTTGGTATAACTACTAATGTATCTACTTTTCCTTTTAAACTTTCAATTCCTCTTTCAGCTTGTGAAAGTCTTTTCTTTCCTTCAAATGTAAATGGTTTTGTAACAACTCCTATTGTTAAGATTCCCATTTCTTTTGCAGCTTGTGCAACAACAGGTGCAGCTCCTGTACCTGTTCCTCCACCCATTCCAGCTGTAACAAATACCATGTCTGCTCCTCTTAATACTTCTGCTAATTCTCCTTTGCTTTCTTCTGCTGATTGTGCTCCAATATCTGGGTTTGCTCCTGCTCCTAATCCTCTTGTTATTTTTTCTCCTATTTGAATTTTTGTATTTGCTTTTGAAGTTTGAAGAGCTTGTCTATCTGTATTAACAGCAATAAAGTCTACTCCTTTAATTCCTGCATCAATCATTCTATTAACAGCATTGTTTCCTGCTCCTCCAACACCTATAACCTTTATTGTTGCTGTTCCATCCATCATTGTAATATTATTGTCATCATTGTAATCCATCATTTAGTTTTTCCTCCCTTATCTTTTATATATTTTAAAATTAATATCTTATGTATAAAAAAACTCTTTTATCTTTTCTAAAATTGTTTTAAATACATTTTCATTGTTTTGCGTATCTATACTGCTTGAAACAGTTTTTGCAAATGGTCTTGCTGCTATATATCTAACTAATGCATAACTTGTCCTATATGTTGGTTTTACAGTACTGATTGCTCTTCCAGTTGAAATTTTTACAGGAATATTTAAATTAATTTTTCCTGCCACATCACTTTTATTAATATTGACAATTCCTTGTCCTGTTAAAACAACATTATTAATTTTATGTTTTAATCCATTGTTTGTTATATCTTTATTAATAATTGAAAACATTTCTTCTATTCTTGCTTCTATGATTTCAATTAATTCAGAACTTTTTATGATTCTATTTTTATTTTCATCTTTTGAAGTATTTAATATAATATCATTATCATTATCAATAAAAGATTTTAAAGCTAATCCATATTGTCTTTTTAATTTATCTGCTTCTTCTTCTGAAATATTTAGCACGACTGCAATATCATTTGTGATATTATCTCCTCCTAATGGAATTGAGTTGGTATAAATAAAGCTACTTCCTTCAAAAACACCAATATCAATATTGCCTGCTCCTATGTCTAGCAACATAATATTATCATGCAATTCATTACTATCTAATACTAAATTTCTTTCAGCTAATGTAATTGGTACTATTCCATCAATTTCCAAATCTGCTTTTTTAAATATATTGTGTAATTGTCTTACAAAATCTTTATCTGCCAATATTATTTGTGCACTAATTGTAAAACTAGAACTTAAATTACCTACTGGATCTGTTACAATTTGTCCATTATCTAATGTGATTTTATCTGGAACAATGTCAATTAGTGTCTTGCCATCTGGTATTTCAATATCTTTTACTTGCATAATTGCATTTTGCACATCTCTAACAGATATTCCAGAATATTTGTCTTTTACATCTTTGGTTATCGAATTTTGAACAATTGTTACATATTTTCCTGGAATTGTTACATATGCTGAATTGATTTTTAGATTGGTTTCTTCTTCAGCATCTTTTATTGTTTTGGCTATACTTAAACTTATTTCGTCTTCATTAATGATTTTACATTTTTTTAGTCCACTACATTTATATGAGGTATTGCTGATAATCTCAATTTGACCAAAATTGTTGACTTCCCCTACAACGGTGCAGATTTTACTTGTTCCTATGTCAATACCCACTATGATATCACCTATCGCCAAGTTAATTCCTCCATTTATTAGTATATTTTTTCTAAGTGTATATATATTACATTTTAAAAAAAATGTCAATAGTAATTGTAATATTTCTGTAACATTTTTGCAATAATGTTGTAACACTAAAAAACATTCTTTATACTTATTTTTATACACTTTTTTACGACTTTTTTCTACATTTCTCATTGAAATAAGAGTTAATCTTAAAATACTCCTCACATAAATTTCTTTTTTTAATTTAAGATAAACTCTCATTTATTTTTATTCATACTTTTTTACATACAACAAGATAGTTAAACTTCTTCACTTGTTTGTATGCATCTAGCTGGTTAAGCTTTTTCACTTTTTTGTATACATTTAGATAGTTAAACTTCACCACTTTTTTGTATACAGCTAGATGGTTAAGCTTCACCACTTTTTTGTATACAGCTAGATGGTTAAGCTTTTTCACTTTTTTCTTTATCAGTATTTTCTTTTGCTTTTTTAGCTGTTGCTTTTTCTTTTATCATATCTGACCATTTTTCAACATAATATCTTCTAATGGTACCTAAATTCATAAACATTCTCCAAACAAAAACAACAATAGCTGCTAAATAAATGTCTACATTTAATTTTTGTCCCAAAATAGTTAACAATATAGCTAAAATTGCATTCCCAAAAAATCCTGATATAAAAATCTTTAAATCAAAATTCTTTTTAATAATTGAAGCAATTCCACCAAATACAGAATCTAACGCTGCTATAATGGCAATTGCCAAATAGCTCGAATATGTATAGGATATCATTGGTGCATTCAAACCCAAAATTGCTCCTAAGATACATCCTATTAATATCGCAATAAAAATCATTTTATTTCCCCCTACTCTATATATCTTGTTTCAATCTCTCCATCATATTTTCCAATTGTTATATCATTATCTTTTTCAATTGTCACGGTATGATCTAAAGCTTGTAATTCGTCTACCTTACCACCAGTTCCTGTTACTGCACTTTCCATATGAGATTGATTTCCTATTACTTTTATGACATATGGCTCTAGTATTCTTTGTCCATTCACTTTTATAAAATCTCCTGACGTTATATATACAATGTCTGTTGTATTAATAATCCTCTGATCATTAATAGATATTGCTTCTGCTCCTGCAAATTTCAATGCATTTACAATAATTAATAAATCATCTGCTGAAATTGCTGCTGTATTTTCTCCACTTTTTAATGTTATGACAATCCCTTCTCCATGAACATCTGTCAAGCCTAGCAATGTATTTGTCTGTTCCAATTCCTCTTGTACTAATTGACTTGCCTCACTATTTGACTCTTCATCATTTTTATACTCTTCAATCCTCTGTGTTACTTCTTGATATTGTGCATCTATTTCTTCATATCTTGACTTCCAATTTGCTAATTCTGTTTTTAATTCTGATTCTTGCATTTCTTCAATTGCTGTTATATCTGTTTCATTGACTACTTTAAATTGCATCATCATAACTGTTACTAACGCAAAACAGGCAATTCCAATTGTAATTGTCATAGCAATTTTACCTTTTTTCATGTTTTCTTCATTCCTTTCTAATGTCCTTTTGGGGACGTTTCTGTTTGGGACATTTTTGGCATTTGAGGCCATTTCTGTTTGGGACATTTGGGCATTAGGACCGTTTCTGTTTGGCCATTTGGGCACCTTTCCGTTTGGACATTTTTTATTATTCCTTCTATACATTGAAAATACAGTTTGTCACTCATTCAAATTTCCATTTCTGTCCCTTTTGTTCAATTTTTGAACGATTTGGCACGTCCATATCGTTTACTCTTCTACATTTTGCAAATATTCAAAATTAATTGCACCTGAATATTTTGGTATCGTAATACTATTAGATCTTTCTAAACTGACACCTACACCGTCTCGTTTCATATATTCTAAATAGCCTCCTACTCTTTCAAGCCCTGCTAAATATTCAGGAAGTCCTATTGCTTTTATGACAAATGGTGCTCCTATTCGTTCTCCATTAATGTCAATTGTATTTCCTCTACAAGAAATTGCAGTTGTTAATACCCATCTTTGGTCATTTATAGATATTGCTTCTGCTCCTGCATTAATTAACTCATTTACAACACTTAAAACATCGATATCATGTACAATTAATTGACTTGGATTTAGTGTAGATGTTGCAATTCCTGTTCCATCTTTTAAAGTAATAATAACACCTGGTCCTGTTACCTCTGTCATTCCTGTTAATTTATTTCCTTTTGTTATTTGTTGCTGTGCTTGTTCTAATTCTGAATTGTTTTGTGTAGCTTCTTCTCTTTCTTTCTCTAATTCTTCTTCTGCTCTTTCTAATTCTGCAAATCGATTGTCATATCTTTCTTTATATCTTAATATTTCATCTCTTAATTCATTTGCTTCTTGATTCTGACCAATTGTAGAATTTGTATTTCGAATTGTTCTAACTTGTACAACAATTCCCAATGTTAACGCAAAACACATTACTCCTAAAATTATGCTAATTAGCTTTTTATTTGGCATGGTTAATCTCATTCCTTTCTTAAAGCCCAAATCTAGTACATATTTTATACTTCTTCTCTAAAATATACTCTAAAGTCACTATTCAAATTTCCGTTTGCAAAAATCTCTCCTGCTACATCTTTTTCTTCTTCTAATATTGCCATAACATACAACATTTTGTTACTCAAATCGGAACCATCTCCTAAATGGATTTTTTTCTTCTCTTCTTGCATATATATACTATAATCATTTTTGTCACTAATGTCAATACTTGTAACCTTTTCAGACAATCCCGAATCCTTCATTGCACTCATGATTTTTAATATGGTCTCTAATGATACCAAATCCTTTTCTACAATTCTATTTCCTGCAACAATATTTTCTTCTGCTGTTTGCAACCCATATATGATTGGTAAATTTAATTCATTTTGTGTGATCTGCAATATATATCCTTGTGAGCTTATATAAGCAAATTCTCCTAATACTGGTATACTAAATTTAGGCTCTCTTTCTGTTACCTCAATTTGTACTTTATTTGGCAACACTCTTACTATTTTTACATTTTCTATATAGGCATTTTGCTTAATACTATTACTTGCTTTTGTTGATATAAAGCGAAATATATTTTCATTTGTATTAATTCCTGATAGGCTAATAATTGTATCGCTAGATACCATACTATTATTTAATACTTCTATGTCCGTTATATTAAAAATTGGTGAACATGTTGCAAACACAATTGCTCCTATGATAATTCCTAATAATAGGACAAATTTTACAATTGCTTTTATTCTTTTTATTAATCGATTTCTTTTTCTTTGTTTTTTTGTAAATTCTTTTTTCTTTTGTTCTTCCTGTTTTATTTTATTTTTATTGGTCATTCCAATAACAGTTTCTGTATCAAAATCAAATTCATCATCAAAGTCTTGTTTTTTTCTTTCTTCTATTCTTTTTTCTCTTTCTTTTGCTTTTTTTCTTTTCATGATGTCATCAATTGTTTCTTCCTGTTCTTGTCCATTATCAAAATAATATAAATTTACTTCTTCTTCTTTTTTCTCTTTCTGCTTTTTTGACAATTTGATACCTCCTTTTTCATTTGTCATTGGGACCATTGGGACCAGGTCCGTTTGGGTCATTGGGTCCATTGGGACCAGGTCCATTTGGTTCCATTTGGTTCCTTTTATGCATTGTAATCTATATGTCTTATTATATTTCCATGAATATTTTGTATTTTATTTTCAAAATTATCGTATCCTCTTAAAATATATTCAATATTTTCCACTTTTGATTCTCCTTTTGTTGATAATGCTGCCATAACTAAAGCTGCTCCACCTCTTAAGTCTGTGGCTTTTACATTTGCACTATATAATCTTCTAACACCTTTTATAATAGCGGTTCGTCCTTCGACTGTAATCTTGGCTCCCATTCGCACTAATTCTTGTGTATATTTATATCTGTTTTCAAATATATTTTCTACAATGACTGATGTCCCTTTGGCAATCGTTAATGCTGTTGCAAATATAGATTGCATATCTGTTGGAAATCCTGGATATGGCATTGTTTTTATATCTGTTGCTCTTAATCGTTTTGGTGCATTTATTTCTAATTTATTTGTTTGCATATCAATTTTACAACCACATTCTTCCAATTTATTAACAATTGGTACAATATGTGCATTATTAATGTTTTCTAAAATTAAATTTCCATTTGTCATTGCAGCCATGCATAAAAATGTGCCTGTTTCAATTCTGTCTGGCATAATATTATAACTAACATCTTTTAAATGTTTCACCCCAATGACTTCAATTTTGTTAGAACCTGCTCCTTTTATTTTTGCTCCCATCTTATTTAAAAAATTTTGTAGGTCAATAATCTCTGGTTCTCTTGCAGCATTGGTAATAACAGTTGTTCCTTCTCCTAAACAACTTGCAAGTATTGCATTTTCCGTTGCTCCAACACTTGGAAATTCAAAATCAATTTTTTCCCCGTTTATTTTATCACAACTACATTCTATTTTTCCATAGTTTTTATCAATATTTATTCCTAATTTTTCAAATGCTTTTAAATGCAAGTCAATTGGTCTTGTTCCAATATCACATCCTCCCGGATATGATAATGTGCATTTTCTGTACTTTCCCAACAAACTTCCTGCAAAAATTACAGAAGAACGCATTTGTCTCATTAGTTCTTCTGGTATTTCATACTTATTAATGTCTTTTGTATCAATAATTACTTTATTCTTCTTTTTGGTAACTTTTCCTCCTATTTGTCTTAAGATTTCAAACATCATTTGTGTGTCATGAATATTAGGTACATTATATAAAGTGGTTTCTCCTCCATTTAATATAGTTGCTGCAATAATGGGTAAACTAGAATTTTTAGAACCTGATATTTTTACTGTTCCTTCTAATTTATTTCCTCCTTGTATTATGTAGCTAGACATTTTCTCTCCTCCTTTTATGTTTTTGTTATATTTTATGTTTTCTTTACATAAAAGGTGTGCTCATATGAAAAAAGTTCTAAAATTTCACATATTATTGAAATTTTAGAACTTTTTTCAGTTGGTTACAAATTGTTATCAACTCATCTACTCTTTATATGACAATCTATTTTAGCTTCTTTTTATCACTTTCTTTTAATTTATTTTGTTTTTCTTGTTCAATCTGTTTTGCACTCTTACTTGGTGTTGGTAAATCCTCTGGCATAGTACCACCAATTCTTTGAATAGTTTGTCTTACAGCCTGTCCTACATTATGATGCGTTATACAAGCATCATCTTCATTATTTATATTCTTATTTTTTAGAACCTCATCTGTTTGCGTAATTCTAAATAAATTAGCTGCTAGCTCTGTACTGCTCATATAATCTAATATATCTTCTTTTTCTGATATCCCTTTTCTATTAGCAATATCTTTAGCTGTTTCTCCATTGTATAGTCCTCTATATCCATAATTATTAAATTTCCCATAATTTTTTACACCTGCTAATTTTGCTACCACTATCATTTTGCCGACGTCGGCAAAATGATTCAATGTATTGATATTACTATTTTTGCAAGATTCTTTTGCCTTATCTATTACTTTCACAAAATTCCCCCATTTGCTATATTCCAGCATTATCATTAGTTCTCTAGCATACCAAAATTCCACTCCATTCTCATCTACATGTTTAATACTTTCAAAATCTTTCTCTGTTTTATTTACTAGATCATTTGCCATATATATCATCTCCTTTTTTAACTGTTCGGAAATCCCGAACAGTTGAACTTTTCTATCTATATCATATTTCTTGCGATTTTTCAATATATTTACGAAAATTTGTTCATGTTTTTTATCTATATTTTTTTCGCATTTTATCAGAAATAAGAACCTAACCCGACATAGCAATCAAAGATTGCTGCCCTAGTCCCTCGGAACCTTGTTGTCTAAGACAATAATATCGGTGATACCCATTTACATTTTTGAGTATCACCGACATTTAATTTTGGAGATATACATATCACAATTGTATTCATTTTCAAGAAAATTCAAAACCCATTCTATAAAACTAGGAATTCATTCTTTTAAGTATTTCTCTTTTCTGCTGGTTTTCTTCAAGATAATATTGTAATATTTTTTCTAATCTATCATTAGAAAATTCTTTTAATAAATTAGGATTTTCAGTTAACTCTTGCATAAATTTCTTTTTTTCATAATCAATATTCTTATTTTCATTTTCTACTTTTATTTGTTCTGCAAAATTAGACACACTGTCTTTTTTATTCTGTTTCGTTTCTATCGAATTCATTGTTAGTTCTGTATTTTTTTCCTTGCTAAAAAATACAGCCTTTATTTTTTTGATTATATTTTGAAAAATATTATTTTTATATTTTTGAGGTAAATTATCACTCATGATATTCCGCTCCTTCTTCTAGCGCTAATTTTGCTCTAGCTTCTGCAATTTGCCCATCTAGTTGCTTTCCTTCTTCTTGAGCTTGTATTATTTTTTCTATGAGCATTTGTTTCTTTAATAACTGTTCTAATTCACTTTTTTTGCTTTTGTTTTGCTCTTGTGTTATTCGTAATAACTCTTCTAATTTTTCTGTTGATAATCCTTCTAATCTTTCTGTCGATAAATCTTCTAAGTCTGCTGTTTCTTCTTCTTGTCCTTTTGTTTTTTTCTTTTGAAATAACTCAGATAAACCTGTGTTTTGAACTTTTGTCATCATTTCAGATTGCAATTGTTCTATTACTTGTGGATTTGCTTTTATAAACTCTGATATTTGATCTCTCGGCATATCTTTAAAAAATTCTTTAATTGTTTCAAAACATATTGTAGACATTTCTTGATTATATGATTTTCCTTCTGATGATATATTATCCATTCCCACTCCAATGTTATCTTTTGCCTTACCTGCTAGTAGTGGTGGACTTTTAAATATAATATCTGGATTTTCTTCTTTAACTTGTTGTATCACTTCTAAAAATTTTTCAGCATCTTTTTTTTCAGTAAATATACACATTTTATCATTTCTTTTGTATTCATCTTCTTTATAGGCATGAGCTACTTTAAAATAATAATTAAGTCCTAATTCTTCACATCTTTCTTGAAATAGTGAAGCAAATTTATATGTATCTGTTCCTGCATTAATATAGAATTTCATTTCGCCTTTCTCGACATTCACACCAGTATCATATAGTTGTAAATTTTGAGGATTTATATGAAATCCCATAATGCCTTCCTCACCATTAAATCTATTGTTCATTTTTCTTCTGAAAATTGTCATTATTTCTCTATTTTCTATCTGCTTTTCTGTTAAACCAAATTGTTGTAGTTCTTGCATATATTTCTCTTTTAGGCTTGGATATAGAGCAATATTAATTAATATTGGCTCTATCTTTGCAATATCTTGCTCATAATAAACTTTTTCAATCTCACTAAAACTATCAAAACTATTAAAAAGTATCTTAAATCTCGATAAGGGATACATTGTTTTTTTATGTAATTTTCTGATCATCCCTTGCTTTTCCGCGTTTGAAATTGGTCTTGAATCAATTTCTTTTTCTATCTCCTCAACTTGTTGATCAAAAGCTTTAAAATCTAATTGTCTAATATTAGCATATAGCTTGTCAAGATTTTGTAATCTTATATATTTATCAAATTCATTAATATATTCATTTTGACTATTTTCATTTTCCTTACCATAATCAATAACTCTTTTATATAAATCGTCCACATCATTTATGTCTTCTGTTCCATTATTGACTCTTGCATTACAATATATATCTAATATTTTTCTTATTACTTCTTTATCCTCAAATGGATTTGTTATGTTATCCAATAAATTCATTAGATTTTCCCCCTAAAAAATTTGCTTTTCTCATTATAAATCAATTTATTCTTTTACCATTAACATCTTCTAAATACATAATTTCTTTGTTTAGTGATTTCGCAAATTCAATTTCTCTACTGGTACTAAATCCAATATATTGATTCACATTAACCACAAAAATAGCATCAGCCAATTTTATTTTTGACATCTGCAATTCATCTAATAAATCCTCTTCTTCTTTTGTATACTTTCTTTCCATTACATGTGGTGTAATTCCAATAACGGCATACCCTTGTAATTCTAATTTTTCATGCATTTCTTGTATTTTGTTCCAAAACTTTAATGAGCCAACCAAAACCACTATTTTGTTCTTTTTATTCATGACCATCATCCTTCTATTCTCCTTTTAATATATATTTTTCAATAGCATTTGCAACACCATCATGATTATTAGAAGTTGTTACATCATTTGCAAATTCTTTTACAAAGTCACTAGCATTTTCCATTGCAATTCCTAGTCCCGCAAACTCTAACATTTCCACATCATTTTCTCCATCTCCGATTGCCATTACTTCTTCTTGCTTGATATCATATTTTTTCATAACTACTTTGATAGCCTCTGATTTCTTTATTCCTTTTTTTACAATTTCTAAATATTCTGGAACACTACTGGTTATTTCATATTTTTCCACAATTTCTTTTGGAATTTTTTTTCTTTTTTCTATAATTTTTTCTGGTCTATCAATAAAACAAATTTTATAAATATAATTCTGTTCTTCATCAAATTTCATTCTATCAAAATTGACCGTTTTTAAGTTCATTCCTTTTAAATTTTTAGCATTTTTTTGTACAACTTCTGGCACTTTTTCTACACAATGGCTATCTTTTGTATAAATCATAATTGGCAACCCTAATGTTTTTCCTAATTGAATTAATTCCTTTACTTCTTCAGCATCTAAATTTTTAGAATATATCATCTCTTTGGTTGTATTTTCTACAATCATTCCTCCATTAAAACAAATGGTACATTGATTTTCTTTTCTTAAGTCTAATGCATCTATGAACTTTTCTAATCGATAGAAAGCTCTTCCGCTTGAAATCATAATTTTTACACCTTTTCTTGATGCTTCTTTAATTGCTTCTACTGTTCTTTGGGTTAATTTTTTATCATCTGTTACCAATGTCCCATCTAAGTCTATTGCTACTAATTTATACATTTTTCTTTCTCCCCTTCTTCTATTTTTTCTAGAAAATACACACATTCTTTTAAACACTCATAATGACATTCTAAAAATATGCCTTTTTCCCTTAATTTGTTTATTTTTTCTAAACTTGCCCATTCTACTTTTTCTACTTCTTCTTTTTCTAATGTTAATGTTGATAGTTCTATATTCTTTTTCATATAGTATATATCTGCAAAACAATTATATGTTCTTTTAGAAAATACCAATTCTATTTGGTTTTCTACTAATTCCAATCCTAATTCTTCTTGTGTTTCCCTTATAATCGCTGTTATACTGTCTTCTTCTGAAATTACATGCCCACCTGTTAAAGCCCATTTTCCATTTTTCTTTTCTGCTCTTTTTTGTATTAAAAATTCATGTTTATCATTTTCAAAACAGATAATCACAATTTGAATATATTTTCCTTCTGCTATATTACTCTCTCCTGTGGTTTTCTCTCCCATTGTTTTTCTATTTTTATCAACGAAATCTCTCTTTTCCATATTTCCTCCAATTCTTGTATTTTTCTGATTATTGTTTATTGTATATCTCTATTTTCATATGCACACTTCTTTATTTTGAAGATATTTTTTATTTTTTCTTTACATTTTTCTCTTCATTTGGTTCGTCTACCAGTATTTTGTTTGTTATCTCAGCAAACTCCTCTAATGTTAATTTTTCTGCCCTTACATTTTCGTCCAGATGTAATTCTTTTAAAATTCTTAGTCCTTCTTCTTTACTCATAAATACTTTTGTATTGGTTAATGCATTTAACAATGTCTTTCTTCTTTGCATAAAAGCACTTTTGATAATTTTAAACATAACCCCTCTACTTTTCACTTCTACTGGCGGTTCTTTTCTCAATGTTAATTTAATAACTTTTGAAGTAACTTCTGGTTCTGGTATAAAAGAATCATTTGGTACTTCCATTATACCTTCAGCTGTTGAATAATAATATACAGAATACGTAATCGCACCTGTTTCTTTTTCTCCTGGAATTGCAATTAATCTATCTGCAACTTCTTTTTGTATCATAACTGTGATACTTTCTAAATCTAATCGATCTTCTAATAATTTCATAATAATAGGTGTGGTTATATAATATGGTAAATTTGCTACGATTTTAGCAGATTGAAAACCATTTTTTTCTTTTTCATCTTTTATGATTTTGTTTAATCTGATTTGTAATACATCTCCATGAATGATTTCAAAGTTTTCATATAGAGAAAACCTATCTGTCAAAATTTTTATCATTTTCTTATCTAATTCAATACATATCACTTTTCCTGCTTTTTCTAATAGTTCTTTTGTTAAGGTTCCTAATCCTGGTCCGATTTCGATAACTAAATCTTTTTTTGTAATATTGCTACTTTCTACAATTGTATCTACTACATTTTGATTAATCAAAAAATTCTGTCCTAATGCTTTATTGGCTCTAATTTTATATTTTTTCATAATAAATTGGGTATCTTCTAAAATATCACTCATTTTTTTCTTTCCTTTCATTTTTTACACATATATTATATTGTAAATCTATCTGTTTTTCAATATTTCACATAATTTTTACAAGGATATTTCTTTTAAGATTTTTAATCGTTCAAATCTCTCAAACTGATAGGAGCTATATGTTATATTTTTAAGAATTCGAATGCGACCGGAATTGTTTTAGAAATTCTTATCTCTAAGTCGTAAAGGGTCCTGTTTCCGGGTATTGTTACGATTTAGATATTAGAATTTCTTAAACAAGATTTGGAGGAAAGCCGAGAATCTTAAAAATATAACATATAGCTCCTATCAGTTGTGAAAGTTTAAACTGTAAAATAAATAGGTCTTTTATTGTAAAATTTATGTGTCCTTTATTGCTTTTTATGTATTTTTAAGATAGAATATAATTGCAAATTTTTAACAAAAGAGGCGAAGCTATGAGTACAAATAAAAAGAATAAAAAAGATATCAAATATAAGAATGTATATATTAGTCAATCAACAAAGGCTGATAGAAAAAAAGATACACCTACCGCTTCATCAGCCAAGACAGATAAGAAGAAAAATAAAGATAAAAATATAAAAAATCCTAAAGAGCAAATTCCTGTAAAAATCCAAAAAGATAAAGATTCCAATGTAATTAGTTTAAATCGTAAATTTGATTCCAAAAATTTAATTTATACACCAAAATTACGTAATACTTTTATTGTGATTGTTGTTATTTTTGTCTTACTTTTAGGAAGAATTGGCTATCTACAATTTGTTGATGGTGCTTATTTAACAGAAATGGCTTATCAACAACAAGCCATTAACCAAATTCTTAGTCCTAAAAGAGGAAATATTTATGATGCTACTGGACAGTCTTTAGCGATTAGTGTACAAGTAGATACTATAACCATTAACCCTAATAGAATTGTAGGCGATACAGATGAAGAAACAAAAGCCTTAAAAGAAACTGTTGCCAAAGGCCTTTCTGATATATTTGAACTAGATTACAATGAAACATTAGAAAAAGTAAACAGTAAATCACAAGTAGAAACAATTATTAAAAAGGTTGAACAAGAAAAAGTAGATGAATTAGAAGCTTGGATGGACGAAAATGATATATCTGTTGGTATCAACATAGATGAAGATACTAAACGATATTATCCTTATGGTGAACTTGCTTCTAGTGTCATTGGTTTTTGTGGAAATGATAACCAAGGCTTAAGCGGAATTGAATCTAAATGGGATTCTGTTTTGACTGGTACACCAGGTAAAATCGTTAGTGCAAAAGATAGCAGTCAAAAAGAAATTCCAAATGCAGAAGAAACTTATATATCTGCTGAAAATGGAAGTGATATCACCTTAACTCTTGATGTAAAAATACAATCTACCATTGAAAAATACTTGGAACAAGCTGTTGAAAAATATGAATGTGAAGATGGTGGAAATGTCATTGTTATGAATCCACAAACTGGTGATATTTTAGGAATGGCTTGTTATCCAGACTATGACTTAAATTCACCATATACACCAAATTCTACATTAGCACAAACTTATGATTCTTTATCTGCCGAAGAAAAAAACGAAGCTTTATACAAAATGTGGTCTAATAAATCTGTTGCAGAAAGTTATGAACCAGGTTCTACCTTTAAAATTATTACTGCTAGTGTTGCCTTAGAAGAAGGTATTACAACACCAGATAAAGAAGGTGATTTTTTCTGTTCAGGTTCTCAAATTGTTGAAGATAGAGAAATTAAATGTTGGAACTGGCGTAATCCTCATGGTTCTCAAACCTTAACAGATGCTTTAGAAAATTCATGCAACCCCGCTTTTATCCAATTAGCACAAAGAATTGGAGCTTCTACTTTATATAAATATTACCAAGCTTTTGGATTATTTGAATCAACAAATTCTGGGTTATACGGAGAACAAACTAGCATCTTCCACGATTTAGATGAAATTGGACCTGTTGAACTTGCAACATATGCATTTGGTCAAAGATTCCAAGTAACACCACTTCAAATGATAACGGCTATTTCTTGTGTAGCTAATGATGGTATTTTAATGAAACCAAATATTATCAAATCTATCACTAATACAGACACTGGTGCTGTTACTGAAACCCAACCTACAGAAGTAAGACAAGTTTTATCGAAATCAACTGCAGAACAAGTAAAAAGTATGATGGAATCTGTTGTATTAAATGGTTCTGGTAAAAATGTTCAAGTTTCTGGATATTCTATTGGAGGGAAATCTGGAACTTCTGAACCTACAGAAGCAAACGTAGATGATGGATATGTTTCATCTTTTGTTGCTATCTCTCCTATTGAAGATACACAAGTTGTTGTATTACTTACTTTATATGATCCTCAAAATGAACAATATGGATATCAAGGTGGTAATGTTGCTGCTCCTGTTGTTTCACAAATGTTATCTGAGATTTTACCATATTTAGGAGTTCCTTCTGATACAACTGAAGAAGACAATAGTTCAGAAAACTTAATTACTGTTCCTGATATTAAAAATAAAACAATTACAGAAGCTAAAAAAGTTCTTACTGATGCTGGATTTGATTGTAAAGTGGTTTCTTCTGGCGACGAAAATTCAACATTAGTTGCAGATCAAAATCCAAAACCAGGTGCTAAATTAGCTGCTAATTCGGTTATCATGTTATATGGTGAAGGTGATACAGTTGCTACCTCTGTTGAAGTTCCTGATTTATCAAATATGAATTTGTCACAAGCAACCAATGCTTTAAAAGCAAAAAATTTAAATATTAATGTCACTGGCTCAGGAATTGTAACGACTCAAGACTATGCAGCAGGCGAGCTTGTACAAGAGGGAACCATAATCAATGTAACACTAAAACCAACTTTAACAAATGCTCATTAATACTATAGATGAAAGGTGTGCGTTAACGAAATCAAATATTGGGTTAACGCACACCTCTCTTATTCCATTACCTCCTCTCTCCAATACTTTTCAAGTAGCTCATCTAATTTTTTTATTTTTTTACTTTTTTTAATTGCTTCTTCTGTATTTTCTCCTTTTAAATAACTCATCCATGCTTGTTTTGATGTCATGATTTTATTATTCTCAAGTTTGAATTTTGGTAATTGCAAAATGTGAATTTCCAGATAATCCTCCATAATATTGGTCATTGTATCTTCAGCTACAACCATCCTACTATGATAATCTAAATCTTTATTCAATACAAAATCTAATATGTTGATAGTATTTGTTTTTGCAATTTCTCTATCTTCATCATATTCCAATTGATTCCCATGAATTTGCACATAATATAACAACATCTTTGTTAAAACATGCTCTCCATCAATGATTTGTATACCTATATTTCGCTCTTCATTTTCAATTGTCTTGATTCTTAAATCTGCAATCCCAAAATTTTCTTTTGCTGGTAAATGTTCTTCTAAATTTTCTAAATATGGATTAATTTTTGCTTCTTTTATTTCTAAGTTTAATATCACCTCTATAAATTCTTTTAATATATCTAAATTTTCTTCTGTATTTAAAACTCTCCTTAGTACAAAGTTACTTTTTGCAACAAATTTTCGATTCATATACACAATTTTAGTGCACTAAAATAAAACCTCCTTTTCACATATTTCATTCAGAAGTTTGGCATTTTATTTCAATCAATTATAGGATTCTAATAGACGAAAATTCAACCTTTATAAAAAATATATACTGATAATTAAATAAACAAATAAATAGAAATTTCTATTGAAAAAAATTATATAATTTCTTCCAGTATACTGTCGAAAAAAGAACTTGTCAACAAGTTCTTTTTCATTTTTTCTATTTTCCATCGCAAAATTCGACAAAGTTGTTCTAAACCCCAAATCTTAGACACTAAAAAATGGAGGTAAGGAGGTATTTAATGTATAGTTATGATTATTCAAAAACTGTTTTTAGATATTCAATTACTTTTTCGATACTTTCTTTTGGTGTTGAAGCACCTGCCATAATTCCAACTTTATCAGTTGATTGTATTTTGTTATCCTCTAGTTCTGTTTCATTTTCTATCAATAAGACTGTTTTACAATATTGTTTCGCTATTTCATATAATTTTTTTGTATTTGAACTATTTTTTCCCCCAATAACAATCATAGAATCTACTTTTTTGGCCATTTCCTCTGTTTCTTTTTGTCTAATTTCTGTTGCTTGGCATATGGTATTTTTTACAACTACTTCTATATTTCTTGGTATTTCATTTTTTATGATTTCTTCTATGATATAAAATTTTTCTAAACTATATGTCGTTTGTGAAATCACTAATAATTTTTTTATTTCTGATTTTTCAAGTAATTCTAAGGCTTTTATTGTATCCTCTTCTTTTTCTATAACAAATTTGTTTTCTCCACAATAACTTAGTGTTCCTATAATTTCTGGATGTTTTTTATTTCCTAAAAGAAAAATATAATATCCTTTCTTCGCATATTCTTCTGCAATATCATGTATTTTTAATACCTTTGGACAAGTATAGTCTATTAATTCTATTTCCTTTTCTTTTGCTTCTTCATAAATTTGTTTTGGTATGCCATGTGCTCGAATAATCGTCCTCCCTTTTGCCTCTCCTATGTTTTCAATAAATTGCATTCCTAAATTTTCTAATTCTTTAATAACCTCTTGGTTATGTACAATTTCTCCTAATCCATACAATGTTTCATTTTTCTTTAACTCTTCCTTTGCCCCATCTACTGCTCTTTTTACACCATAACAAAAGCCTGCTGTTTTTCCCACCATTAGTTCCATTTCCTTATTTCTCTCCTTTCTACAATATCTAGTTTATTGTATAGAAAAAAACATCTTTTATCTTGATCCTATATAAGATTTTTTCGTATACAACAAAGTTAAGCTTATTTTATCATCTCTAAAATTTCTTGTTTTAACACTTCTACTATTTTTTCTTGTGGTACTTTTTTAATAATTTCACCTTTTTTAAATAGTAGTCCTTCTTTCACACCACCTGCTATTCCTATGTCTGCTTCTCTTGCTTCACCAGGTCCATTTACTGCACATCCCATGACAGCAACTGTAATATCTGATTCTATAGTACTTAAAAATTCTTCTACTTCTTTCGCTATTGGAATTAAGTCAATCTGTGTTCTTCCACAAGTAGGACAAGCCACTAATGTTGGCACTTTATGATATAAATTACAATCTTTTAATATTTCTTTTGCTACTCTAATTTCTTTTACTGGGTCATCTGAAAGAGAAACCCTCATAGTGTCTCCTATTCCATTTCTTAACATATATCCTAGCCCAATACTAGATTTTACAGTTCCACTAAACTCTGTTCCACTTTCTGTAATTCCTAAATGTAATGGACAATCAAAAGCATTTGCCGCTTCTTCATAACTTTCTATACATAAATCTAAATTAGATGCTTTTAAAGAAATTAAATAATCTTTAAAATCTAATTTTTCTAATATTTCTATGTGTCTTCTTGCACTTTCAACCATTGCCTTTGCTGTTGGTTTTCCATATTGTTCTAACAAATCTTTTTCTAAAGAACCTGCATTAACACCAATCCTAATAGGAATATGATGTTCCTTACATTGGTCTACAACAGCTTTTACTTTATCTTCACTTCCAATATTTCCTGGATTAATTCTAACCTTATCGACACCTGCTTTTATAGCCTCTAGTGCAATCTTATAATCAAAATGTATGTCTGCCACAATGGGAATATGAATTTGTTTTTTTATTTCTTTTATAGCTTTTGCATCTTCCATATCTAATGCTGCAACTCTAATAATTTCGCATCCTGCTTTTTCCAAATCCAATATTTGCTTTACAGTTGCTTTTATATCTTTTGTTTTTGTATTACACATAGATTGAATTACTACTTTATTTTGTCCACCTATTTGTACATTTCCTACCATTACTTTTCTTGTTTTAGTTCTATTCATTTTTAATTCCTTCCTTTTCTATTTTTTGTCCAATTGGGACGTTTCTGTTTGGACATTTTTTATTTAAAATTAATTTTTTAAGAAAAGCAAATGTATTAAATTTTATGAAATTACGAATACAAATAGAAGAATATTAGAAGTTCTTAAATTATCTAGTAGAAAATTAAAACTTACAGTTTAAATTAATTCCTACTCGCTAATTTTAGAATTTTTATTCTACAATGCTCGCCAAATAATAAATAAAATTTAATACATTTGCTTTTAATTAAATGTGAATATATTATAAAATGTCCAAACAGAAACGTCCCAAATTGTCCCTATTTAGAAGCTATATAGTATCCGACTCCTCTTTTGGTTATTAATATTTTTGGTGATGATGTGTCCTTTTCAATTTTTTCTCTAATTCTTCTTACAGTTACATCTACTGTTCTAATATCTCCATAATACTCATATCCCCAAACTTTTTCTAGTAATGTTTCTCTTGTAACTACTTGTCCAGGTTGTGATGCTAAAAATTTAATAACCTCAAATTCTCTTACTGTTAAATCTATTATTTCTCCCCTAATTTTTACTTCAAATTTATCTAAGTCTAGTTCTAAGTCATTAACAATAATTTTATTTTCTTTCTTTTTTGAATTATCATTATCATTTCTAGTTACAGAAAGATTTTCTACTTTTCTTAAATTTGCTTTTACTCTTGCAATTAATTCTCTAACACTAAATGGTTTTGTAATGTAATCATCTGCACCTAATTCTAATCCTAATATTTTATCTATTTCACTATCTTTTGCTGTTAACATTAAAATTGGTACATTATATGAATTTTTTATTCTTTTACATACAGATAATCCATCCATTTTTGGAAGCATAATATCTAGCAAGATTAAGTCTGGGTATTGCTCTAAAGCAATATTTAGCGCAGTTACTCCATCACTTGCTTCAATGACATTATATCCTTCTTTTTTTAAATTGTATACTAATATTTCTCTTATTGGTTGTTCATCATCAACAATTAAAATTGTTTTTTGATCTCTATCCATTTCTTCTTCCACAAAAACTCCGCCTTTCTTCCTTAGCTTTATTTTTATATTTATATTTATATCACAATTATTTTCATTATACAAGTAATTTGTTAAAAAATCTTTGTTGGGGGACATGCCAAATCGTGAGTGACTTTATATAATAGATGATCCACCTCAGTCGGTTTATGGCCTGTCCCTTTTGTTCATTTTTTGAACGATTTGGCACGTCCCTAACGTTTCATTTTTAGTCAAATGTATTGACATTAAGAGTATTTAGGCATATACTAAAGTCGTAAAATTTTAGTAAAAGGAGGCAATTAAGAATGGATAACATGATAGAAATTAGATGGCATGGTAGAGGTGGTCAAGGTGCCAAAACAGCATCTTTATTATTAGCTGACGCAGCTTTTAATACTGGTAAATATATTCAAGGATTTCCTGAATATGGTCCTGAAAGAATGGGTGCCCCTATCACTGCATACAACAGAATAAGTGAAACACCTATCACCATTCATAGTAATATTTATGAACCTGATTATGTGGTAGTTGTAGATGACACACTTTTAGAATCAGTTGATGTTACTTCTGGTTTAAAAGAAACAGGAGCTATTGTTATTAACACAACAAAATCTGCTGAATATCTAAAAAAAGCATTAAAAGAATATTCTGGAGAAGTTTACACAATTGACGCTAGAAAAATTTCAGAGGAGGCTTTAGGAAGATACTTCCCAAATACACCTATGTTAGCCGCAATTGTAAAAGTAAGTAAAATCATGACTGATGATGAATTATTAGAAGATATGAAGGGATCTTTTAAACATAAATTTGCTAAAAAGCCTGAGGTTATAGACGGAAATATGAAAGCTTTAGAAATGGCTTTACAGGAAGTTAAGAAAATTCAGTAATAATTGAAAAATAATTCGCGTTTAAAATGAATTTGACGAAGCTAAAATTGTAATTATTTTTCAATCAACTTAAGAAAGGAATGATGTAAAAAATGACAGATATAAATGCAAACACACCTATGGAGAAATTAACTCCTGGTGGTGATATTTATACTGCTGGAAATGCAAGAGAATTTAAAACAGGTGACTGGAGAAGTTCTTATCCTGTTTTTCTATCTGAAAAATGCAAACAATGTGGCCTATGTTTCCCTGTTTGCCCAGAAGATGCGATTCCAGTAGGAAAAGAAGATTTAAAAAGAAAAGATTTCAATTATGATTACTGTAAAGGTTGTGGTGTATGTGCCAAAGTATGCCCTTTCGGTGCTATTGAAATGAGAGAGGAAGGTGTTGAATAATATGAGTATTAGAGAAAGATTAAGTGGTAATGAAGCAGCAGCAACTGCTATGAAACAAATTAATCCAGATGTTGTCGCAGCCTTCCCTATCACGCCTTCAACAGAAATTCCACAATACTTTTCAACTTTTGTTGATAATGGGCTTGTGGATACAGAATTTGTTGCTGTTGAAAGTGAACATAGTGCTATGAGTGCTTGTATTGGTGCAGAAGCAGCAGGTGCCAGAGCTATGACAGCGACATCTGCAAATGGTTTATCTTTAATGTGGGAAATGATTTATATTGCTTCTAGCTTACGTTTACCTATTGTTATGTCTTTAGTAAACAGAGCTGTATCAGGACCTTTAAACATTCATAATGATCATTCAGATGCTATGGGTGTTAGAGATGCTGGTTGGATTATGTTATTTTCAGAAAACAACCAAGAAGCTTATGATAACCTTTTAATGGCACATAAAATTGCAGAAAACAAAAATGTTATGCTTCCATTAATGGTATGCCAAGATGGATTTATTACTTCTCATTCTATTGAAAATATAGAACTTGTTGAAGATGATAAAGTCAAAAAATTTGTTGGAACATATAAACCAGAACATTATTTATTAAACAAAAATGAGCCAATTGCAGTTGGTCCATTAGATTTACAAGCTTATCTATTTGAACATAAAGCTGGGCAAGCAGAAGCTATGAAAAATGCAAAACAAGTGATTTTAGATGTAGCAAAAGATTTTGAAAAAATGACTGGTAGAAAATATAGTCTTTTTGAAGAATATAAATTAGATGATGCAGAAATTGCGATTGTTTGTATGAACTCAACAGCTGGTACTACAAAATTTGTTGTTGACAAATTAAGAGAACAAGGTGTAAAAGCAGGATTATTAAAACTTCGTGTATTTAGACCATTCCCAGTAGAAGAAATTGCAAAAGCATTATCACATCTAAAAGCAATTGCTGTATTAGATAAAGCAGATTCTTTAAATGCTGCTGGTGGTGCTTTATTTGAAGATGTTACATCTGCGATGTATGTAAACAACATTCATGTACCTGCAGTTAACTATGTATATGGTATTGGTGGTAGAGATACAAAAGCTGATGACATCGAAAGTGTATATACAGATTTATCAGAAATCGTAAAAACTGGAAAAATAGATAATCCTTATCGTTATTTAGGATTAAGAAAGGAAGGTGACAAATAATGCCTTATAATGTAAAAGAAATCGTTGCGAATAAACCTTCAAGATTTACTTCTGGACACAGAATGTGTGCTGGTTGTGGAGCTCCACCTGTTGCAAGACATATTATGAGAGCTTTAAAACCAGAAGATCATGCAGTTGTTGCCAATGCCACTGGATGTATGGAAGTTTCTACTTTTATATATCCATATACTGCTTGGACAGATTCATTTATTCATACAGCTTTTGAATGTGCAGGCGCTACACTTGCAGGAGCAGAAGCAGCTTATGTTTCTATGAAAAAACAAGGAAAATTACCAGCTGATGGTGATACAAAATTCATCGCCTTTGGTGGAGATGGTGGAACATATGATATCGGTTTACAATCTTTATCAGGTGCTATGGAAAGAGGACATGATATGGTGTATGTATGTTATGATAATGGTGCATACATGAATACAGGTATTCAACGTTCTTCTGCAACGCCTAAATATGCAGATACCACTACCTCACCTGCTGGAACCGTTATTCCTGGGAAAACACAATGTAGAAAGGATTTAAGTAAAATCATGGTAGGACATCATATTCCTTATGTTGCTCAAACCATTGCTTATATGAATTTTAAAGATTTATATGAAAAGGCTGAAAAAGCTATTTATACAGAGGGACCAGCTTTCTTAAATGTTATGTCACCATGTCCTAGAGGATGGGGATATCCAACAGAAGATTTAATGAAAATTAATAAACTTGCTGTTGAAACATGCTATTGGCCATTATATGAAGTTGTAAATGGTGTATATCATATTTCATATAAACCTGCTAAAAAATTACCAATTGAAGAATTCTTGAAACCACAAAAAAGATTTAGACATATGTTTAAACCTGGTAATGAGTGGATGATTGAAGATTTCCAAAGAATTGTTGATGAAAGATGGCAAGAATTATTAGACTTAGAAGAAATTACAAATAAAAATAAATAAGAACCTTATTATCTAGGACAAGAACAATAGCGGGCTTTTTTAAACATTTTTCTATTCATAACATTTCCAAGCCCGCGTCATTGTTCGGCGCCAAATTTTACGTTAGTAAAATTTGT
>CAJFLB010000024.1 GCA_904387305.1 uncultured Clostridia bacterium | reverse complement strand
TCATACGACTTAATCTTACGATTAATTGAAATGTTACTTGCTGAAAAAGACAAGAACTACCAATTAAGAGATGAAAAGATGAATGACAAAGACTAGGTTACATACATAGTCGAAAGTGGGAACAAATTGCAGTTTGTTTCTGCTTTTTATTGTTATAGACAACAAAGTCGGATTAGTTTTCTATTTTAGCATAAAAAAAGTATGTGTAATTGCAGTTACACACACCAGTTACATATATGTCTCATACGACCTATGACACATTTGCTTAAGCTAAATATATAATAACATCTTTTTCTGTATTTGTCAAATATTTTTTATTCAAATTGGAGGCGACACCCGGATTCGAACCGGGGATCAGAGTTTTGCAGACTCGTGCCTTAGCCACTTGGCTATGTCGCCACATATTCAATTATATGCTCCACGTTTATAAACAATGACTATATTATAAACATTTTTGTTTTTTGTAATAGTGAAACAACAATTGGAGCGGGAAACGGGGCTCAAACCCGCGACCTCTGCCTTGGCAAGGCAGCGCTCTATCAACTGAGCTATTCCCGCATTTTGCAAATAATATGATAACAAATATATTCGTAAAAGTCAAGACTTTTTTTAAACATTCAAAAAAAGGGAAAATGAGTCCGTCCCCAAAATCCCTTTTTTTTACAATTTAATCTCCAATCGGTGCATAATCATCTGTAATAACTGGTTTGTCACTTGTAAAATCTTTTATCTCGTTATTCAATAATTCACCATATTCTTTTTCTTTGTCAGTATTTATATTTCCATTTCTTTTAATCCCTACTAAAATCAAGTTTTGTTCTTCGTCATCTGAATTGTTTGGATTTACTTGAAATACTTTTACATCATCAAATATAGCTTTATATGTGCTATATTCATATTTAATAAAGTCTGCGTCATCACCTTCAACAGCTGATATGATATTGGTTATAACTGTTCCATTGTCATTTAAACTATTATATACTTTTTGCATAGCCTCATATGTTGTTAATTCAAACGGAGCATTTAGTCCTTTAAATGCATCAATGAAAACCGTATCATATTTTTTCTCATTATAATTTAAATAGCTTCTTCCATCTTGAGTAATGAGTCCTAAATTTGGATTGTTCTTATCTAATCCAAATTCTTCTTCTGCAATCTGTGTCATTTTTTCGTCAATTTCTACAACATCAATTGTTTTATTTTCATATTTTTTTAAATAATGCATTGGGTAGGTGTATGCTGCTCCACCTATCATCAATGCATCATTTGCTTCTTTATTATAATATTCAAATAAGTCATAGTAATATAAATATGTTGCTCCCATTTCTCCAGTTTCTTGGTTTATATAAGATTCCAAACCAGTATCTACTTGTAAAGTCTTATAGATATTTTCTCCTGTATCAATCTGTCTCACCCAGATTCTGCTATATTCAGAATCAACATCTCTTAGTAGATCTGGATGTTCAAAATTAAAAAGTAAAACACCTACAAAATTTAATACAATAATAATGATTAATTTAAAAAATGTTAAAGCATAATATTTCTTGTCTTTTCTATCATATAGATAAAATGCTAAAATCCATAATAAAATGGAACTTCCTAAGATAATATTCCTTACTCCTATATTGGGAATTAATACAAATCCTGCAAAAAATGTTCCAAAAATACTTCCTATGGTTGATAATGATGAAATTTTCCCTGATGTTGCACCTATATGATCCATACTGCTATTTTTTATTTTTACTGCTATTGGAGATACCGTAGCTAATAAAAAGCTAGGTATTCCAAAAGTAACAGTTGCACATATAATAGCAACTATAATCAAATTATTTATCAGCATTGATAATATCCCTATAAAAAGGATCTCTAAGATTGGTATAATACTGGTTGCGATAGCAGCTATTAATAAATAATTAGATAGAATTTTTATGTCATTTTCTTTGTTTTTATCTGCTATTTTTCCTCCATACCAATATCCTATACTCATACTTATTAACATGATTCCAATAATGGTAGTCCATATTAAGTTAGAACTCCCTACATATGGTGATAATATTCTCGCAGCAATCAATTCTAATACCATAGTTAATGCTCCGCTTAAAAATACGGTTATTTCTAATTTATATTTATTCATACTTTTTCCTCTTAACTATTTTTTCTTATACTATAACAAAAAACGTATAAAATATTGTTCTCGCTCTTCGCTATTTCTTCGTTGTTTTACCTGTTTTACTTTTTGATATTTTAGCTTTCTTAGTTGTTTTCTTTGTTTTCGTTTTTCTTGTTTTCTTTTTTGTTGTATTTTCTTTTTCAAATTCTGCTTTTTCTTCTGGATTCCATTCTTCTCCTACTTTTGGTTTATTCCATGAAATGTAATCACATGATTTTGGATTATTTTCACAAATGTAATATTTTCTTCCTCTTTTTGTTTTTCTGACTTGCACAGTTGCCCCACATTTAGGACATGGTACATCAATGGTTTCTATGATTGGTTTTGCATTTTTACATTCTGGATATCCTGGGCATGCCAAAAATTTTCCATATCTTCCATATTTATATACCATCATTCTTCCACATTTTTCACATTTCACGTCTGAAACTTCATCAACCATTTCCACATGTTCTAATTCTTTTTCTACTTTTTCTACTTCTTCTTCAAATGGTCCATAGAATTCTCGAATCATTTTTTTCCATTTTTCATGTCCTTCTGCAATCTCGTCAAATTCATCTTCTATCTTTGCAGTAAATTCCACATTGATAACATCTGTAAAATTTTCTGTTAATAATTTATTTACTACTTTACCTAATTCTGTTGGATATAATTGTTTCTTTTCTTTTTCTATATATCTTCTTTCTAAAATAGTTGTAATTGTTGGTGAATAGGTACTAGGTCTTCCAATTCCTTTTTCCTCTAAAGCTTTTACCAAACTTGCCTCTGTATATCTTGGAGGTGGTTCTGTAAAGCTTTGTTTTGGATTTAATTTTTTTAGTTTCACTTCTTGATTTTCTTCAAGTTCTGGAAGCATACCTTCTTCTTTTTCTTCTTTATCACTGCCTTCAACATATAAAGTCATAAATCCTTTAAATTTTAATACTTGACCATTTGCTTTAAAATCATATGCATTCGCTTTTATATTAACATTCATAGTATCATAAACTGCTGGTGCCATTTGACTTGCTAAAAATCGATTATATACTAATTTGTATAATTTATATTGATCCTTTGTTAAACTATCTTTTATACTATCTGGCTCAATATCAATATAGGTTGGTCTAATTGCCTCATGCGCATCTTGTGCATCTTTTTTCGTTTTATAATATCGATTTTCATAATAATTTTCACCATATAATTTTGTAATTTGTGTTTTTGCAACATTTCTTGCCTCTTCAGATATTCTTGTTGAGTCAGTTCTCATATAGGTAATTAATCCTACTGTTCCTTTTTCTGGAATTTTAACACCTTCATATAATCCTTGTGCGATAGACATTGTTTTCTTCAATGTAAATCCTAGTTTTCTTGAAGCTTCTTGTTGCATTGTACTTGTTGTAAATGGTGGCGCAGGTGTTCTTTTTTTCTCTCCTTTTTTCACTTCACTGACAATATATTTTGCATCTTTTATATTATCTAAAATCACTTGAACTTCATCATTTGAATAAATTTCTAATTTTTTCCCATCTTTTCCGTAGAAATGTGCCTGAAATTCTTTCTTTGTTTTGATATCTTCTAAATCTGCATAAATGTTCCAATATTCTTCTGGAATAAATTTTTCAATTTCATTTTCTCTATCTACAATTAATTTAACAGCAACAGATTGCACTCTTCCTGCTGATAATCCTCTTCTAACTTTTTTCCATAGTACAGGACTAATTTTATATCCCACAATTCTATCCAACACTCTTCTTGCTTGTTGGGCATCTACTAGATTTACATCAATATCTCTTGGTTCTTTAATTGCTTTTTGTACAGCATTTTTTGTAATCTCATTAAAGGTTACCCTTACAATTTTATCTTTTTCATCTTCTAAAATTTTTGCTAAATGCCATGCAATTGCTTCTCCTTCACGGTCAGGGTCAGTTGCAATATATATTTTTTTTGCCTGTTTTGCATCTTTTTTTAATGATTTTATTAAATCCCCTTTTCCTCTAATATTTATGTACTCTGGTTCAAAATCATGTTCTATATCAATTCCCATTTTTGATTTTGGCAAATCTCTAATATGTCCCATTGATGCTACAACCTTTGTACTGCCACCTAAGAATTTTTTTATCGTATTCGCTTTTGCTGGTGACTCTACGATAATTAATTTATCAGCCATTCAGACTTCCTCCATTTATTTTTTCAATTATTTCTTATTTCATATATAGTATTCTAGCTTAAAAGAAAATATTTTGCAAGTTTTTTACAAATTTTATCCAATTTGGGACTATTAGGATCAGATCTGTTTGGACCCTTTTTAGAAATAAACAAAGGGTCCAAACAGATCTGATCCTAATAGTCCCAATTTCCCGATTTCTCAAAGTCCTTAAAATAATTCCTTACTTAAATCTGCTAAAACATCTTCTACTCCAATAGGTGTTACTTCATTTTCTTTGAACAATTTTAATATTTTTTCTACTTTTTGCTCATCATTTGATAAATATGTTATTTCTTTATTTTCTATTTTTGTATTGTTTGGTATGTATTCTGTTTTTACAACTGCTATACCAAATTTTGCATTTTCTTTTTTAATAAATTGGTCTTCATTTATTTTTTTATAATATTCTAATTTTATCGGATATTGGATTCCAGCCTCTATCAATTTTTCTCTTTCTATAAATTTCCCACCAAAAAAAGTTCTCATTTTCATCTCCCCTTCTTCTTTCGTACTTTTTCATAATACTATGAAGAGTGTGACTTTGCAAGAACTTTTCATCGCATTATTTTACATATTTCTACCGTTTTTTATCTTCTTTCTATTTTTTCGATTCTATATGTAGCTAATATGTCTTATTTCATTATCCAATACATTTTTCATTGCAAAATTCGATGGATTTAGACATCTTATTTATTCTATAATATATATAGTTTTATAAAATGGATTTCTAAATTCCACTTTTCAATTATTCTATTTAAAAATAGTAGTAATTCTCTTTATTTTCATTACTACTATTTCTTTTTCACATATTTTTTGCTTATTATTCACTATTTATTTAACTATTTATTAGTTATTTTCTTCTTCATTTCCTGTTTGTTTTAAGCGTAAATATCCTAATTCCTCCCAGCTATTATATGCCAAATTTAATCTAAAAACTAATTTAGGTTTAGGACCTGCTCTGTTTTTATCTACAACACAAGCATAATATCTAACATCTGGATCTTCAAATTTTTCTAAATCATAAAAAGTTGTATCAACTTCTTTTAAAGAATATTCATACTCTTGTAAATGGTCTCTATTAATTTGTTTGATTAAGCATAGAGTATCTAATACCTCCTTTACCGTTCTACTAACCGCTAAATCATTAACATCTAAGTTGATTGGCAATGTAGCTGCTTCTGCTAATTGTAAAGAAGAACAAATAAAGATTTCAAAGTTTTGTGCAATATTAGATAATATGGTTGCCGTTTTTTTGATTTCTTCAGGATTACCTATATTGGCTGTGTCTGTTTTTAGTGTATCATAAAATACATATTCTATCTTTTCTTTATAATAATAATTCATAATAACTTTTTTTAATTCATCATTCGTATGGTCTGTTATATTCATAAAATAGATAGAATTATTAATTTCTTTATTAATCCAATCTGTTACAGCGATGACTTGTCTAAATTGTGTAGACTCTTTTTCTAATCTATTTATAAAGTCTTTTTGTTTTTCACCTTTTTCTTTTAAGACATGTCCTTTTTCATCTACTTTTACTTTTTTAGGGTCATCTGCCTTAAATTGTAATGCCAAAATTTCATTTTCTGTGATGCTCACTTTTTGTCCATGGATTTTTTGAATTTCTGGGTTATTTACAATAGTTGTGATTAAACATAGCTTCATTTTTTCTTCTGACATCTCATTTGAAATGATTAAGACCTTTTTCTTGTTAACAAATGCTGTATATGCTGCTAAGTCAATTGCAAATCTACTTTTTCCTGAGTTAGATGGCATTGCATATGCCATTGTCTCTCCCTTTCTAATCCCTTTAAACACTTGCGTTAATATTGGAAATGGTAATGGTAATCCATTTGCTAAATTATTAGAGCCTTCTTCAATAAAGTTTGTTAAATTTTTATTTAAAACTGTTTGTTTGAATTTGTCTGTTACTGTTACTTGATTAATTGCTGCTTCTACTTCTTCTACTGACATTTGGTCATATAACTCATAATCGATAATTTCCATAATTTTATCTTGTATATTTTTTACTGGATTGCTTAAATATGCCCTTCTTAAAGTAAATAATTTTTTTAATTCTGTATAAATTTTTTCCATGTCATAGTTTTTATCTCTTACGTTCTTCTTTAGTTCATTTTTAAATTTATATACTTCTTCTGAATCTTTTGCAAAGTTAAATCCATCTTTTGCAATTTCTGGTGTATATTTTCCTCCTTCTGTAAACAATACACTTTTATATACATTTAAAACCTCATCATCTTCAAAATAGCATTCTCTATATACATAATAATATCTAGAAATTGATTTTGGATTTTCTAACAATAATCCCATATATATGCGCTCTAATTCTGGATTTCTTAATTTTGCTGGAAACATTCCTTCATTTATTTCTTCTACTGGAATTTCCTCTTCTTTTTCTTGTTCTTTTTTCTCTTCATCATTCAATTCTTTTAATTTTGCTAATGCTTCTTTATAATCTCCTGTTCGAACCGCTAATTTAATTTCTGTTATTTTCTTTCTATTCTCTTCAGTTATTGGTATTTGTTCAATTATTTCATATAGTTTTTTTTCTGTTTCATTAACCATTTTATTATCATTCCTTTCTCAATGAACAATAGTGGGCTTTTTAACTATTTTTGAGATGTCCTTGAATAGGAAAAAATCGATTTTTCTTTAAAAAATAAAATATAAGAAATTTATTTTCACTTTGTATTGTGAAATTCAAAAGTTTCATATTGTTTCCCATTCTAAAACAAATCTGGTTGGAAAAGAATTAAATTTTGGCACATCCAAAATTGTAATTATTTTTCAACTGCCTTCTATTTTATTAAAATTTTTACTTCCTTATCTTTTACAAGCTCTTTAAATTTTATAGCATCTTCTTTATCTCCTACAATACTTCCATAATGAGTTGGTATCACTATCTTTGCTTTAATTGTATTTGCCAATTCAGCTGCTTCTTTATAATTCATTGTATATGTTCCACCAATTGGAATTAATGCTTCATCACATTCTATATCTCGAATTTCTTCTATATTATCCGTATCTCCTGCTATATAATATGTTTTATGATTTGTTTGAATAATATATCCAACCCATCTATTTTCTTTAGGATGGAATGCTTTATTCACATTGTATGCATATGTTGTTTTAAAGTCTAGACCAGAAACATGATAACTTTCATTTGGCTCTACTGCAAATATATTTTCTTCACCAAATAAGTTCTCCGCTTTTTCTTTTATATCTTCTGTAACGATAAATACTGTATTTTTCTTCCTTACTTTTTCAATATCTTCTGGTGAAAAATGATCATAATGAGAATGTGTAAAAAATATATAATCTGCATCATGATACTCTTCATTTATTTTAAATGGGTCTATATAGATAATTGCATCTTCTGTTATTTTTATACTACTATGACATAATACCTCTACCATATTTTACCTCCATATTCATATCTCTTTATTCTAATATGATATTCTTTTGTTATGGTTACTATATCATACTTTTTTCTAATAAACAATAGTGAGATTTCTTAAACATTTTCTCTTCCTATAACAAAACAGTAGAATAAATTTTTTATTTCTCATCCTCTTTTCTAAACTTTATTAAATCTTCTACTCCCATTTTTCCTGCCCTTGTTATGAGATTATATCCATACTTTTCTTTTAATTTATCGATTGTTTTGTCCAATTTTTCCTGTTTCTCATTTTTCACTTCGTCATGAAATAAAGATATTTGCATTTCTTCTTTATCTGTCAAATCATCTACTCTAACACCTATTAATCTAATAGGTGTTCCCCTTCTATACATTTGCTCCAACAATTCTTTTGCATGGTTAAAAATTTCTTTTGTACTTGCCGTTGCATTCGGTAATTTTCTTTGATGAGAAGTATCGACAAAGTCTTTATTTCTCAATTGCACATTAACAACTCTTGCTAGCATGTTTTGTTTTCTTAATCTATACGTTACTTGTTCTGTTAACGCTAATACGATTTCCTCTAGTTTATCTATATTTGAAATGTCCTCTGGTAATGTAACAGAATTTCCAATTCCTTTTGGTTTTTCTTGCATATATTTTACTTCAGAATCATCAATTCCATTAGCATATTCCCACATCATTGCTCCATGTTTTCCAAATTTGTCCTGCAAAATTCTCTTATTCGTTTTCGCCAAATCTCCAATGGTTTTTATTTGCATATTATATAATTTAGGCACTGTTCTTTTTCCTAACATAAATAATTCTGAAACAGGCAGTGTCCACATTTTATTTGGTATTTCATTTTCAAAAAGGGTATGCACCCTATCTGGCTTTGTAAAATCTGATGCCATTTTAGCTAAAAGCTTATTATGTGCTACACCAACATTTACTGTAAACCCTAATTCCTCTTTTACCCTTCTATTAATTTCTTTTCCTTTATTTAATAAAGTATCATTCATTAAATAATGTGTCATATCTAAAAAACATTCATCTATACTAAATCTTTCAATTTTGTCTGTATATTCTAATAATAATTGATATAACTGATTAGAATAGTGTCTATAGATTTTAAAATTTGATGGAAACACTTTTAATCCTGGACATTTTATTCTTGCTTGATAAATCGTTTCAGCTGTTCTTACACCACATTCTTTTGCTTTCATACTTTTGGCTAAAACAATTCCTGACCTTTTGGATTCATCTCCTCCAATAACAGCTGGTATCTCTCTTATATCAATTTCACTGCCATTTTTTATCATATCTAGTGCTGTCCAACTTAAAAAAGCATTATTAACATCTACATGTAGTATCTGACGTTCCATATTATCACCAATTAGATTATAGAATGTATGTTTGGTTTTGTCAATGTTTTATTTTTATAAATTTTCACTTTTATTTTTATACATTTCGGTATATAATATTTTTGATAAACATATTGGATAAAATTTTATGAAATACATAGGAGGGAATTATTTTGAATAAAATTGTAATTATTGGTTGTGGGAATGTAGGAATGGCATATGCCTATTCTGTATTAAATCAATGTTTAGATGTAAAAGAATTAATATTAATTGATGTAGATAAAGAAAAATTATTAGGTAAAGTCGCAGATTTAAATCATAGTACCTATAATTTAAATACTTCTACAAAAGTTATCTTAGGAAATTATTCTGATTGCCAAGATGCAGATATTGTTTGTATAACAGCTGGTCCTAAACAATCAGACATAAAAACCTCTAGAATGGATGATTTGCATAAGGCAAACAGTATTTTAAAAAATATTCTTTCTGAAATTAATAAAACAAATTTTTCTGGAATTTATTTAATTGCTACAAATCCTTTAGATGTTATGACATATGTAACATGGAAATATGCAAATTGTGATCCTAAAAAAGTAATTGGCTCTGGAACATTATTAGATACCGCTAGATTACGTTATGTTTTGTCAGAGAAATATCATAAGCCAGTAACAGAGGTAACTGGTCTTGTTCTTGGAGAACATGGAGATAGTCAATTTATTCCTTGGTCTACAGTTAATGTTGAAAAATTACCAGAATCAGAAATGACAAATATTGAAAATGCAGTTAAAAAAGCTGGCTTTGATGTTTCAAAATCACAGGGATTTACTTCATATGGGATTGCATCTGCTTTAAGCAGAATCACTAGAGCTATTATCTTTGACGAAAAGGTTTGCCTACCTGTATGTTCTTATTTAGAAGATTATGGAATTTTTACAAGTACGCCTTCTATTATTGGAAAAGATGGTATCGAAAAATCCAATACCCTAGATTTGGAAAATAGTGAAAAATTAAAATTAGAAAATTCTATACAGGTTATTAAAACAGCTATTGGAAACTTATAAAGCGTTTTGCTAAGATTTTGACACATAAAAAGAAAACTAGGTTGAATTTTATTCTCCACCTAATTTTCTTTTTTGTGCCATATATGCAAATTTACTGATGATATTTGTCGGCAATATTTTTACTCCAATTCTTGATATTTTTATATCTATTCCTGGAACAATATAAAATTTACCCTTTTCTAATTTTCGAATGGCATATTTTGCTACATCCATACTGTTTGCTTCTCTTAAATGGAAGTTCACATTAGCTACTTTGTTAAAATTCGTTTCTACTGGTCCAGGACATAATATACTAATTTGTACTTTGGAATGTTCTTTTTTTAATTCTTCTCGAATTCCTTCTGATAGTTTCACCACATAATTTTTTGTTGCATAATAGGTTGCCATTAACGGTCCTGGCATAAATCCTGCAATCGATGCCACATTTAATATTTTTCCACTATTTTTTTCTTTCATGTCTGTTAAGTATAATTTGGTTAATATATGATAAGCTATAATATTTGTTTTTATCATGTTAATATCTTTGTCTAAACTTGTTTTTGTAAAGTTTCCACAATCCCCAAATCCAGCATTATTAATTAAGATATCCACATTTTGTACTTGATTGTGGATTTCTTTGCAATTTTCTTCTATGCTTAAGTCTTTAGATATGATTTCTATTTTTGCATCTTTTTCCAGTTCTTTTTTAATTTTTTCTAAATTATCAATATTTCTTGCAACTAACACTAATTCATCTGCTTTTTTTGCCAATATCCTTGCCATGTCTTTTCCTATTCCTGATGATGCTCCTGTGATTAAAACTTTCATATGCATACCTCTTATTTTTATTATTCGTATTTTTTCCTATTTTATTATAATTTTTGATTACTTTCAAGTTTTTTCTTTTTTCATAAAGTTGTATCATTTTTATAAATATGTTTTACAAGGTGATCATATCACAAGTTATTGTGAAAATATTTTTTATAATATGGGGTATAAAAAAGAAGATAAGTACTTAACAAAAATGTGTAAATATTATATAATAGAATTACCAAAATTTAAGAAGAAAAAACCAAAAGTAGCAGATTTACTAGAAAAATGGTTGTATGTAATTGGGGCGATCAAAAAATGATGGATGAATGTAAAGACGAAAATGAAGAAATCAAAGAAGCAGTTAAACAATTAAAAGAAATGTGTGCAGATGAATATGAAAGAGAATTATACGAAATTAGGGAAAGAAGTAGGTTAACCTATAATACAGAAATGAATGAAGCAAGAAGAAAAGGCTTAGCTGAAGGAAAAGTTGAAGAAAAAAAAGAAATTGCAAAAAAATGAAAGAAAAAGGGCTTTCTCTTGAACTTATACAAGAAATAACAAATTTGTCATTAGAAAAAATTGAATCTTTATAAACTATAATAAAAACAAAAAATCTTAGAGTTTGTGAATCTCTAAGATTTTTTATCTTTTCTACTAAACTTATTAAACACCCTACCAACAGCATGAACAATTCTAGTTGAGTTATTATTTGCAACATTTTTTCCTAATGCTTTTCCTCCAACTGTTAAAGCTGAAACTAAAGCACTTAATAAGAATTGCACATCAAAATCCAATCCAAACTGGTTAGTAATTTTTACTGCAATTAATGCACTTATCGCACCACTTAATACTCCACAAATGTCACCAATAACGTCTGCACATATATTGGCAACTCTAGGTGCATTTCTAATTAATTTAATAGAATCTTTAGAACCCTTTACCTTTTTTGTTGCTTTTGCATGAAATTCATTTTCATTAGCAACTGTCACTGCTACACCTACAATGTCAAATATGATACCTACTAAAATAACAGCCACTAGGATAAGGATAGCTGGTATTAAGCTTAAGTTAGATACACCATTAGTTGATATATATGAAAATACAATAGATAATATAAAAGTCATAATGAAAACTTCTATAAACCATTTAATATTTTCATCTTTCTTTTTCTCTTTTTCCTTTTTTCTTTTTGATTGTTCTATTTTTTCTTTTACTTCTTCTATTTCTTTTTCATTTTCTTTTTCTGTTTTGGCACTTTCTTGCCTTACAGCCTTTTTCATTTCTTGTCTTGTTTTTTCAGCTTCTTCTTCACACGGTTTTCCTTTTGCTTTTTTACTCTTTTCTTTCAATTTTATCTCTTTCCTTTCTTTTTTCAATGTTAACCTCTATCAGGGATTTTAGGGACGGATTCATTTTTCCCTTTTTGTTCATATATTGTTTCATAATAGTAAAAAACTTAATCAAAAAGGGAAAAATGAGTCCGTCCCCAAAATCCCTTTTTAACAAAAAAGGAAATTTTGAGTTTTCCCAAGATTTCCTCTTAATATTTTTTATTTGAGATGGTCAAAGTCTAAGTAAATTTTACAGTTTAGGTCTGGTTGAATTTCTCTATCTCCCGCATAGCATTACTGCTATTGCCGTTTCCGTTTAAGGGAAATATCTATAGAAACTATAGCTACCAGATTGCCACTTAAATCTGTACCTTAATCCAAAGACTTCTATGCTTCTATGGAAGCAAACATTCTAGAAGTTTTCCTTAACACACTTGATAAGTTTATTAGTCTTTTTTGCAAATGAAATTTCATAAGTACAGTAAAACTAATTTGGCCAGAACTACGTTTTACTAATGATTTAATCCCAATACATTCACTCAAGACAGGCTACTCTGTGCTTTTTGTGTCTTGGCACGCATCACAGGTTACTCTTAAATTATGTATAAAAAGATACATTTATCATAAATTTAAGCCTCCGCGAAACCAGGGAATCTTATATATGCCATTACATAATACCCTAATCTCTTACTCCCTGAACACACACAAACCTGGCGTTTCGCGCACATTCAAAGAACTTCAACGATATGCCCTTTAGTGGATTTTTAGCCCCACCCTCATAAACTTAAGCATGACTAGAATAATGCACCATCGATATATATTATACAATATACATGTGAAATATGACAAATTTCATTTTTGACATATTTTAACACATACAGATTTCCTTTGTTTCTGGCAATTCTATTTTTTATTATTTCATCTATTTTCTCTTTTTTTCTTTGTTTTTCTTGTTTTTTCATTAATAAGTATTTTACTTTTTCATTGGCTAAAATTTAATACCCTATAAATTCTCGTAATTCTTTCTTTGTTTCTTCAAAATCTCTATCATTTGCTATATTTTTTACTCGAATATTTGGATATTTTTCATGTATTTCTTCTGCCATTTCTAAATATACCCTTTGTTGATTAATACTATTTTCAGCTTCATATTTAGAGTTTTTAAAAGCTGCTTTGTCTTTTCTATCTAATCTTGTATGATATTTTTCTACATCTTTTAGATATAAGGTTATATAATATATTTCAAAATCTAGTTTGCTAAATTCTTCTAATAATTTTTCATATACATCTGTAAATGTATAATCCTTTTTCCCAAGTCTGCAATAATTTTCTTCAGTAAAAAATGTTCTATCAAATACTAGATTAATACTTTTATTTTCCATCTTTTTTATATATTCTAATAAATTAATATACATATCTTCTGCTTTTTTCTTACCTTCTGCAGAACTATCTGAAGTTCCACATAATCTATATAAATTTGTATAACTTAATGAATATCTTAAAAAATCGGTTACTGTTGTTTTTCCTGCTCCTTGTGCACCTTCTACTACAATTAACTTTGAATTTGCCATGTTTATTACTCCTTAAAATTTTTATTTATATCTATCTATTTTTATATTTTTATTTACTCTTCTTTGTCATTCTCTTCTTTCTTTTCCTCTTCTTTCGCTTCTTCCTTTTTTTCTAACATCTTATTGATAGAATTTAAAATATCTTCTGGACTTTCATCAAAATCATCTTTTATTACATGTAACACTTCTATCCCCTCCTTCATTTTTTTCATTATACTACGTCATATTTTTATTTTCAATATTTTATTTTCATCTATTTATAGACTTTTTTATTTTTTTATAATAAACTAAGTTTGGATTTTAAAAAATAATAACATTTATAAATTTTATTTAGATAAAGAAAGGAATGCATTCATTATGGAAAATGTTTTTAAAGATTATGCTGCCAATATTCACCATCCAAATTGGGAAACTATATCAAAAAGAGAAAAACCTTTACTAACCAATCCTGGTGATATTCGTTCTGTTTTTGACAGAGATTATACAAGAATTACACATTCAAATGCCTATAAAAGATTAAAACATAAAACTCAAGTATTTTTCTCACCAGAAAGTGATCATATTTGCACAAGAAGTGAACATGTGTCTCATGTAGAATCTATTAGTTATACAATCGCAAGTTATTTAGGATTAAATACAGAATTGACAAAAGCAATTTCTGTTGCACATGATATTGGTCATAGTCCTTTTGGACATAGCGGTGAAAAGATTTTATCAACAATTTCTCAAAGAGATTTAGGTTGTACCTTTTGGCATGAAAAAAACGGTTTAGAATTTGTAGATAAAATAGAATTATTAGAAAATAAAGAACAATATAAAGATAATTTAGATTTAACATATGCTGTTAGAGATGGTATTATTTCTCACTGCGGTGAAATTGATGAAAATTGTTTGAAACCTAGAGAAGAATATATTGATTTAACCACCTACATTAGGCCTAATCAATATGCTCCATATACTTGGGAGGGCTGTGTTGTCAAAATATCTGATAAAATCTCATATATTGGAAGAGATATTGAAGATGCTATTAGTTTAGGAATTATTGATGAACATTTAGATGAACTACATAAATTACTATATTATGATTTACCTGAAAAGAAAATCAATAATACTATCATCATCAATTATTTGGTATGTGATTTAGCTAAAAATTCGACTCCTCAAAAAGGATTATGTTTCTCAGAAGAAGCTTTTGATTTATTAAATAAAATTAAAGAATTTAATTATAGAAATATTTATTTTTCAGATAGACTAAAACCTTCTATTAAATATTTTGAATTGGTTTTAAATGAAATTTATGATACTTTAAAGTCTTGTTATGACAAAGAAAATACAATTAATACTTTAAAAAATAAATTATCTAAAATCTCTATAAAACTTTATGATAGCTTTCTTGGATTTTTAACCAATTATTATGATCTAGGAAATCGAGATCAACTAAAACTTATCAGTGATGTTATCTTTGATTTCAACAATGAAAAAGACTTTTATAAATGCATTATTTACTATATTTCTGGTATGACAGATAAATTTGCCATAGAAATTTATAATGATATTATTGGATTTTAATATCCAATTGGGGACATTTTTATGTCCTTTTAGGGACGTTTCTGTTTGGTACATTTTTATGTAAAATAGAATTTTTTTCATCTGTAGATATTTATTTACATTCTTTAATATATTTATATAAAAACAAAAGGTGAACTTTTAGAAATTTCCAAAGTTCACCTAAAATTTATCTTGAAAAATCCTTTTATTTATATCTTTTTCTTGTATTTCTTCTCTACGATATGATTCTATTTTATACTCATTTCTATTATCAAAAATAATTTTTATTACTTTTGTAAAATTGTCTTCTACAGGTTTTCCGTATTCATCAATAATCAAACTTGCTTTATATTTCTTTAATGTATCAAATGTATTCATTAATCCCATTCCTGTACCACCATCATCTGCATGTGTTGTACTTGGTTTTATCCCAAAATTCTTTAATGTTTCTATTTCAAACTCTATACCAGAATCATAAACATATAAACTATAAAATCCATCAATTAATCCTAATCTTACTAAAATACTTTTATTAATATTTTCAGAATGTTTTATAGCTATGATTGCATTTTTTGTTAGATCTGCAATTAAAATTTCTAGATCTTCTTTTCCAATATATGTATTTACCATGTGATGAATATTTCCATTTATTTGTAGCTCAAATTCTATCTTGTTCTTTATACATTCTGATTGCATATATTTTAGCATACTATCTATTTCATCAATATTCGTTTTCGTTAGTTCTATACTAACTGTTTCATTTTGCATTTCTTTTGATAAATTTTCTATTTTATCTTTTACTTGATTTCCATTCACTATCTGATTATTTAATATCATTTGCTCTAATTCATATTCTAATGATTTCTGCTTATGTGCTATTGAATGATTCTTTTTATTTAACTTTAGATTTTCTTTTTCTAATTCCTCTATTTCTTTATCCTTATTTTTCAATTCTTCTTTGATTTCTTCTACTTCTCTTTCTTGTAGTTTTTGTTTATAGTATAACTGCAAGGATTTTTGGATGGTGATGAACATGATGATGGAGAAGATGATAAGGCTTACTCCAGATCTTCTGCTTATTAATTTATCATAATTTGATAATATTGTAATACAAAACAAAATTATCACACTAATATTTAATGTTAAAATATCTATGTATTCATTCTTTATATTTTTTTGTAGAAATATTATTCCTTTTTTCAATCTCTTATTAAGAAATAAAAGATGTACTAATTCAGCATAAACAACTAATATCAATATTAAACCTACATATATTGCTTCTACACCAAAAATAATCTTTATGGCAAAACTTACAAACATTGCAATAATAAATATAATGTAATTAATACTCATAGATATCATTGTTACTAATAAAGCATATGCAAAACTACTTTTTGTGTTTTTACTAAACATTATACTTATTAATAATGCCATAAAAATCACGTGATATGAATAACCTAATATATCTTTTGCAAGCTCACATACAATTGATATAAGAATCATTAATATACTTATTATTAAAATTTTCTTTACAGTAATATTATATTTAATATTTATAATTTTAAAATTAGTATAATATACGAAAAAACATATATAACAAATTTTTATAATATCTGCAATAATACTAATATCTCTCAAATTCATCGCTATATCTCTTTTCTTTTTTCATATATTATATATAAAAATGAAAAGATAATCAATAAGATTTTTTCTTATATAATTATCTTTTAACTTACTAAAATTTCAATTGCTTTTATAGCCAAAAGCTAACCCATTTCCAGAATTCATCAAATAAGTCTAGCATACCTTTCACCACCTTTTTCTTTCGTATTTATAGAAAGCTTAAGCAATTTCTACAAATAAAAAATTACCATCTTCTTGCAAAAAAAAGACGGTAACGATAAGTGAAAAAAAATGGTAGAAATTTGTCGAAAATAGAAAAAAACATATTATAAATATCAATTATATTTTTGACATCTATAATATGTTCATTCATTCTATTTCTGGAATTATAAAAAATATTTTATATTATAATAAATTAATTTCTTCTTCTGTTAAATTTGTTATTTTTTTGATTAATTCTATATCTAATCCTTCTGCTTTCATTTTTTTAGCAATTTTTTCTTTTTCTCGTTTTTCTCCTCGTTTTTCTCCTCGTTTTTCTCCACGCTTTTCTCCTTCCTCTAAACCTTTCCTTCTCGCCTCATTCATTTCTGTATTATAGGTTAACCTACTTCTTTCTCTAATTTCGTATAATTCTCTTTCATATTCATCTGCACTCATCTCTTTTAATTGTTTAATTGCCTCTTTAATTTCTTCGTTTTCATTTTTACATTCTTCTATCATTTTTTGATCACCCCCGATTACATATAACCATTTTTCTAGTAAATCTGCTACCTTTGGTTTCTTTTTCTTAAACTTTGGTAATTCTATAATATAGTATTTTACCATATTTGTTAGATATTCTTCTTCTTTCTCATATCCTATATTAACATATCTAATTTCTTCTGTTTCTTCATATTTTAACATCGCTAAGCTTAAATATGCATTCCTTTTTACCACATTATCATTGATTATGCATATGACAATTGTATCTTTTGCTTTTTTATATTCTTCCGATACTTTTATCTCGCCTGCTATTAGTTTTGCATTATATACAACTAATCTTCGCTCTATTGCCGTTGTATTTCCTACTTGCAATTCGATATCTATCATTGTATTATTATTAATCTCTGCTTTAATATCTAAGATACTTAATTTTTCATCTATTGCCTCTTTGGGTATTTCTGGATTTTTTATTTCTATCTTCTGTATATGAATTTTTAATATTGCTTCTAAAAGACTTTTGAGAATTTTCTCATTTCCTCCTTTTCCAAAGATTCTTTTAAAGACATAATCATTTGATAATGGTAGCATTTCTACTTCTTTTTGTTTTTTTAAGTTGCTCATTTATCTTCTTCCTTTCATTCTACCAAATTTCTTTATTTGATTCAATAAAAAAATTCGGTTTTTCTTATTTATAAAATACTTTCGAAATACTTTTTCAATTATTTTCATTTACGTCTTGAATATATAAATTAAAAATATATGGAGTTGTTACAAAGATATAAAATTATAGAGGTAAAAATTTATAAATTGATATAAGTTATGGATATAAAATATAAATAAAACTAAACACTTATTCTCAAAAAATACTTTAATTTTTTTAAATAATAAATTTATCTAAAAACAAAAATTGATTACCAAATAAATTTGATTCAAAATTTAAAATATAAATAAAATACATACAATTTACAATTATCAATGAAGTTAATTAAAATCTTATGAACAAAAAGTATCTCTAATTGTATTTTTCCATTATTTTACAATACAATTAGAGATTTTTCAATACATTATTTTATTTTTTCAAATTTCTCTTTCAATTTTATCTACATAATAGTATATGAATTCCATTGGTGTTGGTATACCAGTTTCAATACTTACTCTTGCTCTATAATATTCTAATAAATCATCTACTGGTGTATTATTCCAAGCATGTATAATGGCATTTTGAATACCATTTGTAATTGTATTTCCAGATTTTTTGTATGTGTTTGTTAAATGTCTAATAACATTTGTATTATCCCCTTTATTCTCAATTAAGTATAAGATTGCATCATGTATGTATTTTCTTCCTACCATTTTAGCTGGTATTCCTATTAAATCTAATTCTCTAACAATGCAGTCTGATATCTTTTTTCTACTATCTTCTAATTCTTCTTTTAATATTTCTATTGTCTTTTGTGGTGTTACTTCTCTTAAACTTATCATTTTATTCAAAACATAATCTGCTGAATATCTTGGATGGTTTTTGTATAATATCATATCCGCGCCATTTTTATGAACCATATCGTATATTCTTTTTGAGTTAATATGTGTTGTTACAACAATGATTGGTTCATATCCTAAATTTAACTTTTTAAGTTCTGATAAAAATCCCAAAGAATCTACATTTCCTGCTATGCTGTTATTTAATTCTAAATCTAATATAATGCCTTCTGGTTGTTTTAATTTCGCATACTTTAGTCCTTCTATGTCTGAATCTGTAATTCCAATAATTTCTACATCATCTCTATTCTTTACACTATTAATAAAATTGTTACAATCATTTCTATCATCTTCTATTATTAATATCTTCATAGATTTTGTTGTCATATATACACACCCTTTCTTCTTTTTTTCATAATGTTACCATATTTCTCCATAAAATACCATAATTCTACAAATATTTTACCATACGTTTAAATATATTATATTGTAAAATTTATATAATTTAACATTTGAGATTTTTATAATAGGAGGAAATTACATGAATAAATCTGATTTAGATTTAGAAAAACAAGAACAAATTTTAAGAGGTAAAAGAATTAAATATATTAGAGAAAATGAATTACATATGAATAAAACACAATTAGCCAAAGAAATTGGTGTATCCAGTCAGTTTCTTGGATTAGTTGAAGAAGGTAGAGGTAATTTAGTTTATAGAAGTATTAGAAAACTTAGAGATTTAAGTGGGCATTCTGCTGATTATATTTTGTATGGTCTTGATGATACAATTCTTGATAAAACCAAAGAACTTCTGAGCAGATATAGTGATAAGGAAATTAAAACAGCTATGAATATTATTAAAGACATTTCTATTTTCATAAAAAATTAGTCGATTTCTTAAACTTTTTTGTGCTTTTTGTATTATTTTGAATATATTATATTGATTTCAATATATTACTTTCATAAAATATACCATATAAGATACTATAAAAGGTGGAATGTTTTATGATAAGTAACTATCTAATTTATTTTTATACTTTGCCAAAAGAAGAACAAGTTAAACAATTGTTAATACTTCTACTTTTCTTTTTAATTTTATTTTTTGTATCTATTTTTTTAAATTTCATATTGTCAAAATTGAAAAAAGATAAAGAGTCATAATTATTGCATAAAGTTAAATATTTTTATCAAATATTTAACTTTTATTTTCATTCAATGTTTTTAGATTGTTATTTTATCCTATTTTTGATATACTGTATATATTATGGAAAGTTTATATAGATATACAAAATTAAATGAATATTATATAAAACGATTTGGAGAAAAAGTTTTAAAAATTTGTATTAATGGACATTTTACTTGTCCCAATCGCGATGGAACTTTAAGCCATTCTGGTTGCATTTTTTGTAGTGAATGTGGTTCTGGAGAACACTTAAACCCATATAAAGATATTTCAGAACAAGTAGAAGATTATTTTAAATCACCACGTTCTAATAGAGCTAATAAATTTATTGTGTATTTTCAAAATTTTTCAAATACATATGATTCTATTGATAACTTAAAGAAAAGATATGATAGTTCACTAATCAATCTTAAAATTATCGGATTGTCAATTGCTACAAGACCTGATTGTATTAATGAAGATATTGTAAAACTCTTGCATTCTTATACTGATAAATATTATGTTTCAGTAGAATTAGGATTACAAACTTCTAATGAAAAAATTGGAAAATTTATTAATAGACACTATACAAAGAAACAATTCACACAAGCTGTTGAATTACTTAATAAATATGATATTGATGTAATTGCTCATATTATGGTAGGATTGCCAAATGAAACTTTTGAAGATATACAAAATACAGTGGATTTTATAAACCATCATCATATCCAAGGTTTAAAAATTCATAATACTTATGTCGTAGAGAATACTGTATTAGCTGATATGTATAAGAAAAAGCAGTATGAGCCTATTTCTTTAGAATATTACTTAGATTGCTTAGTATATATTCTTTCACATATTTCTCCTAATATTGTGATTCATAGAATTTCTGGTGATGCTCCTAAGGATATATTAATTGCTCCTAAATGGGATTTACACAAGAAATGGATATTAAATGGTTTGGATAAAAAGTTAAAAGAAGATAATTTATATCAAGGGATATTTTACAAAAGGGACCATTGGGATCAGATCTGTTTGGACCCTTTTTAGAAATAAAAAAAGGGTCCAAACAGATCTGGTCCCAATAGTCCCACAAATATCATATCATAACTCTCTTTACATTTTTCTTTAACCATTTATCAATTTCAAAGTAATTTGGTATGTATTCTTGAACTAAATCATAAAACTTACTACTATGATTAGCATATGTCATATGAGATAATTCATGAACAATAATGGCATCTATTTTATCTTCTGGTAACATGATTAGTCTATTACTAAAATGAAGTGCTTTTTTACTTGGTATACAACTACCATATTTACTTGTTGCATCGCCCACCTTGCATTCATAATATTCTGTTTTCATTTTTTGACTCCAATATGGTAATCTATTTTCTAAATATTCTTTTGTTTTTGCACAAAGAAATCTTTTTACATATTTATCAATGATTGATTTCATATCTTCATCTTTTAATGCTTCTGGTATTTCAATAATAAATCGTTTATTTTCTTCATCTAAAATAATTTTTATTCTTTTTTTAGAAACATATTCTATTTGTATACAGAAATCTTCCCCTTTATAGCTTATTTTCTCTCCTGTATACCAATGTTTCATTTTATCATTTTCTTTAGACATGATTTTTAAATATTGTTCATATATTTGTTCTTCTTTTTGCTGAATAAATTCCAACATTTTTTTGTTAGATAAATATTTGGATTTACTAATATTTAAAACATTTCCTCTAAAATACATCGTTATACAATTCGTATGTCTATAATTTCTAATCATAACTGGAATTTCTTTTTCTTTAATTTTTATATACGCATTTGCCATTATTATTCAATTCCTTTTCTTAACTTTCAATCTTTGTTTCTTATTTTATAATATTTTCCCTTTCTAAATACTCCAAAAATCCTGTGCATCCTTCTACAATATCCTGATAAGTAACTGTAAAGTTTCCCGTGTACCATGGATCTGCAATATCTCTTGGATTTTTTGAAAAATCTAAAAGTTTATATATTTTATTGTCTTTATCATTTCCTACAATCCTTTTGATATTTCGAATATTACTTTCTTCCATACCAATGATATAGTCGTATTTTTCATAATCCTGTTTTTCGATTCTTTTTGCTTTATGTTTGGTATATGGGATTCCTTTTTCATCCAATTTATCTTTGGTTCCATAATGCATGTCATTTCCTATTTCTTCATAACTTGTAGCTACTGAAGCAATAGAAAATTGCTTTTCTAAGCCTTTCTTTTTTACCATATCTTTGAATACATATTCTGCCATAGGAGATCTACAAATATTTCCTAAACATACAAATAATACTTTAATCATTTTCCCTCCATTTATACATGATTTTCAATATAATCATTTGCTACTTTTCTTATTTCTTCTATTCTTTGTACTGTTTCCTTATTTTGATTTTCAAATCTATTAATTAATTTATTAATATAATTGTTTTCTTTAATAAATTTTAATGAAATATCAAAATTAAAATCAAAAATAAATGCTAAAACACATATCATACAATCTATACATGTTTTTCTATCTTCTATTTTTATACATTTATGATTTTTAAAATCTTCATAAACTTTATCTGATATTTTTTCATTATGTATGGTTTCAGAATGATAATGTCCTGGAAACATATCTTCAAATTTTTCTAATTCTTTTACTCTAAAATTATCTAATTTATCAGCATCTCTTATAATTTTACAATGTAATAATACTTTTTCATTTAGTCCACTTTGTATTTGATATTTATTATGGTTGATAATTGCTATTTTTATAATTTCATCATATTGATTATCTTCTACAAAATCTCTGATTAATCCTTTATTAAATAATATATATCCACCATAATCTGCATGGTCAAAACTTTTATTATCAGAAAAATCTTTTGTTTCTTTTATTTGTTCGAATCTTCCAATGTCATGTAACAAAGCTATTAATTTTGCAAGTTCGACATCCTCTTCTTTTAGATTTAATGCACTAGCAATATATTCACTTTTGTGAATCACTTCATAAGTATGTTTTATCTTCATTTTTATACTGCCATCTAATGTATCATATTGTTTTAGATATTCACTAAATGCATTTTTTGCTTTTATAAAATCAATCATTCTTTATACCTTTCTCAATTTTTTTGCTAAATTTCTCTCTGCTTCTATGAATTTTTCTTTGTTTTCTAATAATTCTTGCATTTTATCTAAATAGTTTTTATATTTTTCATCTGGATAATACATTTTTGCATATCCACCTTTTCCATATTTGCTTGATAACTTTTTATATGAATATTCTATTACTTGTTCTAAGCTTGGATTTTCTGCTTTATGTTTGTCTGCTTGATATAATATTGACCTTGTAAGCATATTTTCTACTGATGTTTCTCTATCTGCTGAAGAAACAATTTTCCCATAAATACTTCTTGCTTCATATTCTAAGCTTGCTCTGTGGTCAACAATTGCCTCTGCAATAATTTTTCTTTCTTCTACATTAAAGAATCTTTCCATTTCTTCATCTTGTTTAAATTTTTCACTTGATACTTCTTCATGTTGGTCTGGATTTTCTCTATATCCAATATCATGAAAAGCTGCAATGGTATATACCATATCTTTATTAACATCTAAATGAAATTCATTTACAATTTCAAAACTTCTATTAATAACTGTCTCTATATGTTCTTTTCCATGACCTCCAACATTATTTGTATCATATTGTGGTAATACATTGTTTTCAATATATTCTTCTAAATTTTTATTAATTTCTTTCATTTTATTTTCTCCTTTTTATCTTATTTTAAATATTTTATTAACACTTCATATACAGGTTTTCTTTCTGCTACTAAGTTATTAGAAAGCATATGTTGTACTTCTTCTAAATCACACAATTTTACTTGTTCTACTTCACTTTCTTGAAGTTTTATTTTTGATACATCTATCACATCTGTTTTTACCATATAAAAATCAAATATATGATTTGCATAGAAATGTTCTTTTACTTTTCTTCCTGTTTGATAAGTTAGCATATATTGTAAGTCTTTTTCCTCTAAATCAATTCCGATTTCTTCCTTTACTTCTCTAATGGCTGCTTCTATAGAAGTTTGTCCTGCTGATACATGTCCTGCAACAGATACATCCCATTTTTCAGGATTAGTTTCTTTATCTTTTGCTCTTTGTTGCATCAATATATGTCCTTCTTTATCAATGATTGCAATGACAACAATCCTATGCCATAAACCTTTTTCATGTACTTCTTTCCTTGTTACAACTTTTCCTGTTTTTGTTCCGTCTTCATTTAAAACATCTATTAGTTCTTCCATAATTTAATCTTTTTGTTCCTTTCCTAATATTCAATCTATATACTCCTATATTTCATATTCTTTTAATCTATCTATATATGTTTGTATAGATTGATTATTAATATCTTCTGGTTTTAATTTGCAATACCTCATGACTTGTTCTTCAATTTCCAATGCCAATTTTATCAGTTGATTTGCTTTTTCTTCATTAGCCCACACAGATAATGGTTTATCTTTATATCGTATCTTTGCATCTTCTAATCGCTCTTTTAAACTAACTACACCATCTGGCGCAACTCTTTGATCACAATAGGCACATATCTTAATTTCATAATTATCAGAGTTAGCTGTTTGTTCATTTTTTCTGGAGCGTTTTCCATCCAAAATTTCTAATTCTTTCTTATTTAAACCCAAATTCTTTCCAATTACCATGTTGATTTCATGGTCATTTGTCCCATATTTTTCATAATATTTTCTTCTTAATTCTATAAAGTCCTTATCTTGTATTTCCTCTTCTGGTATTTTTACCATATTCCCCATATCATGTAATAAAGAAACTCTTGTGATTGCTTTTCTATCTATTGGCTTTCCAGTCCAGTTATCTAGAATCAAGTTTGCACATGCTGCTACTCTTAACATGTGCATTTGTAGATTTTCTGGTAAATGATATTGGTTATATATTTCTATTATGTTCATACTGCCTCCTATTTTACTAAATCCAAATTACCATTTATAATAATTGGTGAAAATCCTGATATTTCGTCATATAACATACCTTCTGGAATTGGGTTATACATATAGATTTTTTTACCTTTCATAAAAGCTTCATATAACTCTAAAAAAGTTGCACCACCAATATAATTTTCTTTTCCGTTTTTATCAAAATTTAAGGTTAATACAGCATCCATATTTGAAATGGTTGCTTCACTTCGTTGAAACATTCTTTTCTTAAATTCAGAATGTGCCTTATCTCCTAACTCCCATGCTTCTTTTTCAGCTCCTGGGTTATCATATGAATTTGGTAGTTCTATGCTATGTCCCATTTCTTCTAATTTTTGTTTAATTGGTTCAATTCGATTATAAAATGTCTTGCTACAAATCACTAATATTTTCATAACCATTACTCCTTTTATTTCTGTTTATTCTTCTATTAGCTCAAATCGATAGGTTTGTTTTACTTCTGGATATTTTTCATGCTCTACTTCTGATAAGAACATATTTAATGGTCTAGCCCATATTTCGTTATCCTCTTCATGTGTATAAATTACTAAATCCTCTTTCGTTTCTGAATGTTTTGCTATACAAATAATTTTATGAGTAGTTCCTTTATATGAGTAGTTCCTTTAAAATGTCTATATACTTGTCCTGGTTTTACCTTTCTTTCCATAACTTTCTCCTTTCCTTATTTCATTTTTTTATTTTTATATTTATTCCCATATTCCTTGGTTAATATATTTAATTAAAGCCATAATACACGCATTTTCTGTTAAATCAATTCTAGATATTTCATCATGTGTTAGGATACTAATTCCACCTTTTCCAGTATTTAATCCATGACTTTTAAAGATTCTATCCATTACTTTTCCAAGCTCAGTGCTCGTTATTTCATCTATATATTTTGCATCAATTGGAAATCCTTGACTTGTTCCTACACTTTGTTTTCCTTCTTTATTTTCAATAACAACTGTATTAATATCTATCCACTCATCTAATAAATCTGTAATTCCTGCTTCACTTGCTACATAATAATCTGCATCTATGTTATTTTTCTTAGCATATTCTTTTAAGTTTTTTACTCTGTTTCTCGCACCGATAACAATCTCTTTATTAATAGGCTGTGCTCCTACCTCTGAATCAACTGGTATTCCTTCTATCTCAACATTATCAAAATATCTTTTGAATGCTCTTTTTACGCCTTCTATTTTTCCTAGATTCTTTGTTCCCATTAATATTTTCATTCTGTTCACTTTCCTTTCCCGTGCATCTTTTTTATCATCCTGCAACACATTCTCTCTTATATTTCCTGTGCCTATTTTATCACGGATAAAATGGAATGTAAATATTTAGAAACTTATTGAATTTTATAAAATTTCATAATATACTTTGATTACAAATATCTATATTTTAATAAAGGGAGGAATGTTAAAATGACAAATAGTAGAGATTTTTTAGATAAAATAGTTGATGTCATAATCGATAAGCCACTAGGCTGTAGACATTCTGAGAAATACCCAAATCATATATATCCTGTCAACTATGGATATGTCCCAAATACCATAAGTGGAGATAATGAGGAATTAGATTGCTATATATTAGGTGTATTTGAACCTTTGGAAGCTTTTAAAGGAAAATGTATTGCCATTATTCACAGAACAAATGATAATGATGATAAATTAATTGTTGTTCCAGAAGGTAGAAATTACTCAAACGAAGAAATTAGAGCATTAACAGAATTTCAAGAACGCTTTTTTGAAAGTGAAATTATTCGAAATGATGTTGATTTTGTATTTAATAAAAATATTCCTGAGCTTTCTGTAAGTAATTTAGAAAATAGTGTTACATTTTATAAAACACTAGGATTTAAAATAGAATATGAAAGACCAGAAAATAAATTTGTATTTCTTTCAATGGGAGATATCCAATTTATGTTACAAGAACTATCTGATAATGAGAAATGGGACTTAGCTCCTCTTACCTATCCTTTTGGAAATGGTATCAATTTTCAATTAGAAGTAGATTCTGTCGATAGAGTTTATTCAAAACTAAAAGAAAATAGCTATCCAATTGCCTTTGATATTGAGGAAAACTGGTATAGGCAAGATGATAAGTTGCTTGGAAATAAAGAATTTTTAGTACAAGATCCAGATGGATATTTACTAAGATTTTCTGAAGATTTGGGTGAAAAAGAGGTTATGTAGATACAAAAAAAGTATTTTATAAGGTATTGTTGTTAAGAAATAAATTGTAGGAGCTGATAAAATGATTGAAATTAAAGAATATAATGAAAGCTATGTTGAACAAATTTCAACAATTGTCATTAGAAATTTATTAGAAATTAATGTAAAAGATTATGGTATAGAAAAAGTACAAGAAATGGCAAAAGATTTTACAGTAGAAAAATTAAAAGATGCCTTAAAAAATAGAAAAAAAGTATTTGTTGCTATAAAAGATAATGAAGTTGTTGGTACTGCAGGAATAGATGTTTCTTGGTACAATCCAGATGAATATTATATTCTAACTGTTTTTGTAAAACCTGAAAATCATGGTGAAGGTATTGGTCGTCTTTTGATTGAAGCAATCGAAGATTATGCTATTCATTCTGATTTTAAAAAGTTAATTATCCCAGCTTCTATTACTGCTCATGAGTTTTATTATAAGTTGGGATATCGATATAAGGATAATCAGAAAGTTTTAAATGAGGAAAATATGTATTTGATGGAGAAGACGTTTTAGTTGAACTATTTTGAATCTTTTCTCCAAATATACTGCAATTGAGACCTATGAAATTGAATTTATAAAATTTTTTATGAAGTTATAGTTTTTTTAGCTATAACTTCATAAACATCCCAAAATTTCATGTTTCCTTTTGCTGTTAGTTTTTTGTATTTTTTTTCGTTAAGATATATTATTTTAAAATTTTTAAATATGTTTTTTATTTCCTTTTCATTTACAAATGTTCTGTTAGTATCTTTACTCCATTCATCTTCCTTCCCTAAAAAATTTCCTACAAAATATCCATTTGGCGAAATAGACTTAGTAAATTCGTTGCAAAACTTTTTAAAGCACTTTGGATTGCAAAAATATATACTAAGATTTGAAACTACTAAATCTGCTTGATTTTCTTCTAGTTTAATATTTTCAAATTTTTCTATAATAAATTTTAATTTAGACGTATCAGATATTCTATTTTTTATGATATCTATGACATCATTTTCTTTATCTACTGCTGTTACAAAATAATTTTTCTTCAATAAATATATTGTATCATTTCCAGAGCCACATCCTAAATCAATGGCTCTTTTCAATGTGGTATTATCTAATTTCATTTCAAAAAATTTTTCTAATATTATACTGGACTTTCCTAGTTCAGTTTTTTTTATAATATTCATTCCAATTTAACATATTTATCTTGTATGATATATTTAATAACTTAAATAACCATACGACTCCTTTCTTTATTTTTTAATATTTAATATAATCTATGTGTGATAACTGTGGACTTTTTA
>CAJFLB010000023.1 GCA_904387305.1 uncultured Clostridia bacterium | reverse complement strand
TTTTGGAAAAGTGTTAGAACTTTTGTTAGAACTTTGACTATTTTTAAAATTAAAACACCAAGTTTGAATCTTCCGAAACACTTGGTGTTCTAATGGTGCCAACGAAGTAGTTATTTACAACTTTATGGTTCTCTTGACGATTGATACAAATATCAATCATTTTGTTCTTTTATTTTAGCATAAAGTCTATAATTGTTAAAGCAGTTTTTTACATCTTTTTTAACAATTTAAATAATATTATTCCAATATTTGCTAATGAAACTATAATAATAAAAATATTACAATACAATACGCTTTCACTTCCATATTTTGCTACTTCAGCTGCATATGAAATAAATATATTAAAAATAAATAATAATTCAGCTAATCCTAGTGTTTTAATAATATATTTGTTTCTGTCATTTTGATTGTTTTTTAATTTTACTTTTTTATAAATAATTATAATTGGTATAACTATAACAAAAACCAAAAATGCTAATTCCAGAATTTGAGAAATAATTTGCGTTGATTCTATAAGAAATTTATGCTCATCATAGAATTTCATGCTTTTTTCAGATGCTTCAATTGTCATATTAGCAAATACTCTTGTACATAATACACTTATTAATATAAAAAATATACAAGATGCTTTTTTTATAATTTTTTTCATATGCCTCCTCCTAAATTAAACATAACTCCAATCACATAAGAGCATACATTGTTTATTATAGATAAGTATAAAAAATTAATTTTTTCTTCTTTTAATACTTTTTTATAAAAAAGAGACTCAATAATTATTATTAAAATTTCTATAGTAAAAATTATTGGATAATGAAAACTACTATCTTTAATTAATAAATTTATTAGTTCAGTACTAGGATTTGTCAATATATTTATTAAAATTATATATAATAAATCAATCTTCTTATTTATCCCACAGAAAATAGAAACTGTAAATTCAATAAGTATAGTGAAAGCTAAAGATAATATTATATTATATAACATGCACACTTCCTATCTATGTAAAAAATTATCTTAAATTAAATAATCTATATATTTTCGTTATGATAATACAATTATTGCATATTATAAAATTTTTTTCAACAAATTCATTAATTTTTCTCAAAATTTGACTATGTTTGACGGCTATATTGACTTAATGTTATTTCCAAAATATAAAGCAACTTTATTTTGTTCTATTAGTTTCGAAAAAAACGTTATTGGTGCAGATGGCCGGAATCGAACCGGCACGGTTTATTCAACCGCAGGATTTTAAGTCCTGTGCGTCTACCAGTTCCGCCACATCTGCATATTTAAACTGGTTTTATCTCGACGACAATAGATATTATAATATTTGTTCTTTTTTTTGTCAATAGGTTTTCCTATATTTTTTTAATTTTTATTAAAATTTTAAGAAGCCTGTATTCATTAGGCTTCTCATGGGTTAAATTTAAGTATTATCTGTTCCTGTTCCTTCTGTACCTTCAAAAGGTATAAATTTATTTACCACACTTTCTGTTGATACATCATCTGCTCTAAACATCATAAATGATGTGTTAATTTTATTTTCAACTAATTGTTCTACTTCTTCTTGTGTTGCATGTTCTGCTAAAACTAATTCACTAACTAAAATTTGTTTTGCATTGTTTAACATTTTTTTCTCTCCTGTTGAAAGTCCTTTTTCTTTTTGTTTAAAGCTTAAATTTCTAACGACATCAGCTATTTCATAAATATCTCCGCTCTTCATCTTTTCCATATTATCTCTATAGCGTTTATTCCAATTTTTATCCATAGCTGTTTCGTCTTGTTCTAAAACTCCAAATACTTTATCTGCTGATTCTTTGTTAATTATATTTCTAACCCCAACTTCTTCTGCTTTTGCAGTTGGTATCATTACTTTAACCTCACCTGGCATTTTTAAAATATAATAAGACTGTTTTTGTCCTAAAATATCTTTTTCTTCTATTGCATCTATTGTTCCTGCCCCGTGCATTGGGTATACAATTTTGTCTCCTACATTGAACATGTAAGTCACTCCTTTCAGCATTTTAATTTATTTGGCAGAAAAAATATAATAAAGTTATGTCAATACCTTTTAATAACTTTATTGGATTTTTTAACCATATCTATTATACAACAAAAAACGGTAAAAGTCAAAGCCATTACCGTCATTTTTTATGTATCTTTTTGCTGTAACCCTTATCGCTCTAAGAAGAATTTTTTTTGTTTATTTTTAGAAATTATTTTGTTGTTGAACCAAATCCACCAACTCTTTCTCCTTCTGCTACATCATCATCTGTTACTAAATATTTTTGAAAAATTGCTTGTCCAATTGCCTCACCTTTTTTTATAATTATGTCTTCTTCCTTGATGTTATAAAAAGCAAACATGAAATGACCATCATTATCTTGATTACCATAGTAGTCTTTATCTATGACACCTACACTATTTGCCATAATTAATCCTTTCTTTTTTGGATTAGAACTGCGATTATATAATAATAACACCTCATCATCTTGCATATATGCTTTTAATCCTGTTTTTACTAATGTTGGATTTGTTCCCTTTTTAAAACTTGGGATTACTGTATCTTCTGCTGCTTCTATATCATATCCTGCACTATATTTTGTTTTTCTAATTGGAAGATTTATTTGTTTATCCTCAAATCCTTTTGCAATTTCAAATCCTCTCTTTTTTTCCATTTTTTAGTCCTCCTTCTATTCTTAGTTTTATCGTTTGTATTTTTTCATAATATTTTATGATTGTCAAGTGTCCCATTGAGGGATTTTGGGGACGGACTCATTTTTCCCTTTTTCAAATTTAAATAAGAAAAAAATATTATTGAAAAAGGGAAAAATGAGTCCGTCCCCAAAATCCCTCAATTAACAAAACAGACTGCTATTTCGCAGTCTGTTATTTATCCTTATCCTCTTGATTCCACTATCAATTTGATACCTGTTCTATCTTCTCCTTCTACCTCCACTTCTGCAAATGCAGGTATACAAACTAAGTCCACACCTGATGGTGCTACAAAGCCTCTTGCTATTGCAACTGCTTTTACCGCTTGATTTAATGCTCCTGCTCCGATTGCTTGCATTTCTGCTTTGTTTGATTCTTTTACTAATCCAGCAATTGCTCCTGCTACTGAATTAGGATTTGATTTTGATGAAATTTTTAAAACTTCCATTTTCTTTTGCCTCCTATAATTTTTATTTTTTTGTTGCAACTCTTACAGTTTGTATTTTACAATATCTGGAAATTTGTGTAAAGTATTTTTTATAAAAATTTATAGGTTTTCATCGCAATAAATTTACTAATTCGACATTTTTTATCACTAAAAAAAGTCCACTTCTATTTTGCCTAATTTAGATTTGATATCAGCATTTTTATTTTTACTACTCATTTTTCTTCTTAGACATTAATTCTTGTTATCGTTTTTACCTTATTTGTCTGTTCATCAATGTCATAAATGACACCATTTAACATACCTTCTCCTGATGCTACTTTATATCGTTCTGGTAATGATGTTTCAAATCGTTTTAAAGCTACAGAAACATCCATTCCTAATGCTGAATTTTTAGTTCCTGTCATTCCAATATCACTAATATATGCTGTTCCTTTTGGTAATATTTTTTCATCTGCTGTTTGTACATGTGTATGTGTTCCAAAAACTGCTGTAACTTTACCATCTAAATAATATCCCATTGTGATTTTTTCTCCCGTTGCTTCTGCATGAAAATCGACAATAATGATATCTACTTTATCTTTTATTTTCTTTATAATGTCTTTTACTACCAAAAATGGATTTTCTGATAATACATTTATATAAACTCTTCCAATTAAATTTATAACTGCTATTTTTTTATTTTTACATTCATATATACCATATCCTTTACCTACTACTCCTTTTGGATAATTTGCAGGTCTAATTAGTTTAGGATGATCTATAAACTTAAAGATATCTTTTTTCCCCCATGTATGATTTCCCATAGTTACTACATCTACATTTTGAGAAATGATATCATTAAAATTTTTTTCTGTGATTCCCATGCCTTCTGCTGCATTTTCTCCATTGACAATCACAAAATCTATTTCTTCTTTTTGTCTAATTTGATATAACTTATTTTTTAATTCTTTAATTCCTGTTTCTCCAATAATATCCCCCACTGCTAAAATTTTCAAAACTATTCCTTCTTTCTATATCTTTTTATATAGTATATATCATACTATATTTTTTTTGAATTCGCAAGCTATCTATTTTTTCTATATAATAAAAAAGAACCCAGCCTAAAACTGAGTTCCTTTTGATTATATAAAAATTTTTGCACATATCACATGTTTTCTTTATTTTGCATAATCAACTGTTCTTGTTTCTCTAATAACATTAACTTTAATTTGTCCTGGATAATCCATTTCATTTTCAATTTTCTTAGAAACGTCTCTTGCTAATATTGTCATTTGGTCATCTGAAATCTTTTCTGGTTTTACCATAACTCTAATTTCACGACCAGCTTGTATAGCAAAAGATTTTTCAACACCATCAAATGAATCTGCAATTTCTTCAAGATTTTGTAATCTCTTAATATATGCTTCTAGTGTTTCTCTTCTAGCACCTGGTCTTGATGCTGATATAGCATCTGCTGCTTGTACTAAAACAGCTTCTAAAGTTTGAGGCTCTACATCTCCATGATGTGCTTCAACAGCATTAATAACTAATGGATTTTCTTTGTATTTTTTCAATACTTCTACACCGATTTCTACGTGAGTTCCTTCCATATCATGGTCTAATGCTTTTCCAATATCATGTAATAAACCTGCTCTTCTAGCACGTTTTGCATCTAACCCTAATTCTTCTGCCATAATTCTTGCTAAATTTGAAACTTCTATTGAATGGTTTAATACATTTTGTCCATAACTTGTTCTGTATTTTAATTTTCCAATTAATCTTACTAAGTCTGGATGTAAACCAATGACACCTGTTTCTAATACAGCTCTTTCTCCTTCTTCTTTGATGGTTGCATCTAATTCTTCCTTAGCCTTTTCTACCATTTCTTCAATTTTTGCTGGATGAATTCTTCCATCATCAATCAATTTCTCTAATGCAATTCTTGCAACTTCTCTTCTTAATGGGTCAAATCCTGACAATACGACAGCTTCTGGTGTATCATCGATTATTAAATCAATTCCTGTTAATGTTTCCAATGCTTTTATATTTCTTCCTTCTCTACCAATAATTCTTCCTTTCATATCATCATTAGGAAGTGGAACAATTGATACTGTTGTTTCTTGTGAATGATCTGCTGCACATTTTTGTACTGCATAACATAAAATTTCTTTCGCATTTTTATTTGCATCTTCTTTTGCTTTTTGTTCTTTTTCTCTAATTAAAGTTGCCTTTTCTGCTGTCAACTCTTTATCCATTTCTGCAAGCAATCTTTGTTTTGCTTCTTCTTTGCTTAAAGATGCAATTTTTTGAAGTTCGACCATTTCTTGTTCATGCATTTTTTCTAATTCTTCTTTTTCCTTTTCAATATTTTGTCTTTCCTGTTCTAATTCTTGTTCTCTCTTTTCAAAATTTTCTGCACGCTTTTCTAAATTTTCCTCTTTTTGAATTAGTCTTGCTTCTTGTTTTTGTACTTCGCCCCTTCTTTCTTTAATCTCTTGATCCAATTCTTTTCTATTATTCATAATTTCTTCTTTAGCTTTGAAAATCTCTTCTTTCTTTAGATTTTCTCCTTCTTTTTTTGCTAAATCAATTAATCTTTTTGCCTCGTTTTCTGCTCCTTGAATTTTAGATTCTGCAACTTTTTTTCTGTATACTACTCCTACTAGAAATCCTATTGCAAGTGAGATTAAGACAGCGGCGATAATGATTACAATAGTCATAATCATACACCTCTTTCTTATTTAATTTTCAATGTTCGAAATAAATATATATGTTTATATGAATATATTTTTTCCTACCATATCTATTTTATCTTTATTATTGTAAACTGTCAAGCATTTTGACATAAAAACCATAATTCGCATTAAATATACGTCTCTGTTGAGACTAGTGGACAATGGGGAAGTATTTATAAATTATTTCATTACGAATGTGATTGGAAAATATTTAGAAATTCTTAAAGCATTTTATGGAAAATGTTCACGTCGAACGAAGTGAGGACTAAGTGAAAGGGTGCCATAAAATGATTTTAGAATTTCTTAATATTTGTATTGAACCGAGTAATAAATAATTTATAAATACTTCCCCATTGTCCACTAGTCTCAGCAAAAACATATATACAATAAAGCAGACAGTTTAAATACTATCTGCTTTGTTTCTAATTATTTGTTGTTTTTATTTCTATTGTATTTCCATCAGATGTCATTTGAATTGTTCCGTCCTCATCTGTTCTATATATTTCACTTCCCCTATTGTTTAATTTATCTATTGTTTCTTGTGTTGGCAATCCATAAGAATTATCTTTTCCAGCCATAATAATTGCATATTGTGGTTCTACTTGCTCTAGAAAGCTTTCACTACTACTTGTGCTAGATCCATGATGTCCTACTTTTAATACATCTGTTTTTGGCCAACGAATTGTTTCTTCATTTTCCTCTTCTGCATCTCCCATAAATAAGTAGCTTGTATTTCCAAATTCTAGTCTAAGAACAAGTGATGATACATTTAAATTATCTTTATCTAGTATAGGCTCTGTCATAAATTCTCCCACTGCTTGTCCTAGTTCAATTTTATCACCTTTGTTAGATGCTGTTATTGTTAAATTTTTGTTTTCTATTGCATCTAATACATCTTCAAATGTCTTGGTTGTTGTTTCAATTTTCGGCATATAAATTTGTCCAATATCAAAATTGTTTATCACATCATCTAATCCGCCAATATGATCTTCGTGTGGATGTGTTCCTATCAAATAATCTATCTTTGTAATTCCAAGATTTTTTAGGTAATTTACAACTGTTTCTCCTGCCTCATTTGTCCCTGCATCTATTAACATGACTTTATCTTGGTTTCGAACTAAAATACTATCTGCTTGTCCTACATCTATAAAATCTATCGACAAATCCTCTTGTGCAACAAATTCTATTTGTTGCTCATTTTGACTATTGGTTTGTTCTCCCATGTCAGAAACTGTATTAACAATGTCTTCATTGGTTCCTAGTATTCCTGCAATTCCTACAATGATTAACGCAATCACTGTTGCTATTAGTTTTTGTATTTTTGTATTTTTCCTCTTTCTTGCCATCTTTTGTCCTCCTTATTTTCCACATTCAAATTCAATTATTTGACTCATTTAATTTCTTTAAAATATAGATATCAAAATAAAAATATTTACTATTTTTCATTACTGTTTTAATTCCATAATTTATTCATCTTATCTTGAATTCTTTTGGTTTCTTCTTTTGTCAATTCTTCATTATATGTATATTTTCCATTTATACATTGCAAAATGCTTCCCTCTTTTATATTTTCTGGTAACCTATCTTTTTTTACATTTTTTATTTCATTTGTTTTCCTGTTCTCTAATACTGCATATTCTCCTTCAAATCTATCCACAGAATATTCTTCTATCGCATCTAATTTTTTGGCTAATTCCATTTCTTCTGAAGTATTGTTTTGTTTTATTTCATTTTTCACATCTGTCATTTTTTCTTGTATATCATTAAATATTTCTAAATTCAATAATACCTACCTCCTTTTAAAATAATGTTATTATCTTAAAATATATAGCAGTATATAAATAATCTTTACCTTATTTATATACTGCTAAACCAAATTTGTCAAATGAACATTGGGGACAGGCCAAATCGTTCAAAAATTGAACGATTTGGCACGTCCCTAACGTTCAACTTCTTTTATCTCTCCATTTTTATATGCTTTCATTAATTCTTGTAAGTCTGCAATTTCTCCTTTTAATTTTGTTCCTATATCTGTGTCACCAACTCTTTTTCTAACAATACCTGTTTTCTTTACAATAATTTCACTGATAATGTCGGTTTCTTCTACAATTGCTTTTTCCACAGATTCAAATGGTTTATTTTGACTTAGTAATAATCCGTTTGAGTTATATGTTAAGATATATCCTGCATTTCCTGTTTTTTCTCTAAAGCTTTTTGCAAATCCGCCATCAATCACTAATAGTTTTCCATTTGCTTTTATTGGACTTTCTCCATCTTTTGCTTTTACTGGAACATGTCCATTTAAGATATGAGAATCTTCTCCTTCTAATCCAAATTCCTTTAATACTTTGACGCAAAATTCTTCATTTTCAGAATATTGATAATATGGACTTTTCGGTTCTTTACTTAAGCTTTTGTCTTTTATGAAATAACTTTCAAATGTTGCCATTTTTTCTTTTCCAAAAAATGGTGATTCTGGTGAAATCCACAAAAACCACATAATATCTATTAATTCTGACTGTCTGGTTGCAAATACCTTATTTACTACTTCATTGATTTCATCAAAATAGGCTTTTCCTTTTAATCTTTTTCCCATAAATTCAACCTCTTTTAAATTCCCATTTTCATCTGTTGGAATACAACCATGGAATAAAAGATTATTATTAAATATGGTATACATTTCTCCTTTTGTATATAAATATTTCAAATGTTTTTGTAAACTAGGACTATGTATAAAAGACTCTTTAAGCCTTTCCATTACTTCATTTTCCTCTGATGTTAATGCATATGGATCATTTTTATCAATGGTTGGAAAATTCTTGTCTTTTAGTTCATATTCTTTTCCCTCTATAGTCACTGTTCCTTTTTCAATATTCATTTTATCTAGCAATAATCGATTGTCTAGGTGATATTCTGGGTGTTTTTTTATCAATTGTCCTTCCATTTTAAATTGGATAACGGTTATCGCTTTTTGAATTTTTGCTATAATATTTTTATCACTATTGTCATATTTATTATAGTCAAATACCTTTGGCATAAAGTTTGCACAATCATCATTTTTATATGTTTTTTGAGCAAATGTTGATAATGGTCTCATATTGATTCCATATGAATCTTCTAATATCCCTATATTATTATATCTTGCACATATTCTAACAACAGTTGCAATATTGGCTTTATTTCCACAACCTGCTCCCATCCATAAAATATCATGATTTCCCCATTGAATGTCTAAACTATGGAAATTCATTAATCTATCTAATACTAAATCTGGATATCTTCCTCTATCAAAAATATCTCCTATAACATGTAAATGGTCTATTGCCATTCTTTTAATTAAATCTGATATGGCTATAATAAAACTATCTGCTTGTTCTAATTCAATAATTGTTTTGATAATTTGTTTATAATAGTTTTCTTTATCTTTTCCACTATCTACTTGTGAATGTAATAATTCATCTATGATATATTCGAATCCACTATTAATTGCTTTTCTAACTTTTGACCTTGTATATTTAGAGCTTACTTTTCTAGCCACTTCTACTAATCTGTATAAGGTAATCGCATACCATTCCTCTAAATTTTCTGTTTCTTGTTTAATCAATTTTAGTTTTTCTTTTGGGTAATATATCAAAGTTGCTAATGTATTTCTTTCTTTTTCTGTAATGCGATTTTCAAATGTTTCTTCAATTTTGCTTTTTATAATTCCTGCTCCATTATTTAAAATATGTGTAAAAGGTGCATATTCCCCATGAATATCACTTAAAAATACTTCTGTTCCTTTTGGTAAATTTAATATTGCCTTTAAATTTATAATTTCCTCTGCTACTTCTGTGGTATTTTTAAATTCTTTGCTCAATAGCTTGAGATATTTTTCTCCAGAAAACTGTTTATTTTCACCTTCTTTTACCTCTTCTGCATTATATGTATATTCTCTCATATATGACAACTCCTCTATTTTTATTATATTGTTATAAATTTATATTCGTTTTCCATAGCCTTTATAAATTTCATCAAATCTTCAAATGAAATCAATACACTTGCTTCATTTGTGTTTGGATGAACAGCTAATAACTTTTTCCCCTTTAAATCTTTATCAATTAATACTTCAACTTCTTTTTCTTTATCATTGATTAACCCCATAGGACTTACATGACCTGGTTCTAATTTTAGATATTTCATTAATCTTTCACTTGATGCAAAACTTAATCTTGTAGAAAGTACTTGTTCTTGTATTTTTGCCATATCTGCTTTTTTTTCACTACATAATATCACTAGAAAGTGTCTTTTTCCTTTTTGATCTCTTAAAAATAGATTTTTACAAATTTTAGCACCTTTTAAGATTTCCATATCTAAGTTGTCCGTATCATCAACTGTATATACTGGTTGATGAAATACCAATTCATAATGAATTCCTAACTTTTTTAAAGTATTTAATACTTTCTCCATATTTACACTTAGTCCTTTCCTAGTATTTATTTTCCATGCTTATCTTCCCCATATAGTTTAAACTAGCTTGCAAATAAATGCAAGCTAGTTTATTCGTATTTTTTCTTTAATTATTTTTATCTCTATATACTTTTACAATATCCTTAAATGTCATTTTTGTTCCATAATTTAATATGGCATTTGAATAAATCTTAATAGCAACTTGTGCAATAATTAATATTGTAATCACTAATATAACAATTGACAATACAACTTCAGAAGTTGTAGCAATTCCCATCATGATTCTAAATGGCATACAAAATGGTGATGATATTGGGAATATTGCAGCAAATTGATTTAATTCGCTTGTTGGATTCATCATGGTAAAATATGATAAATAAAATCCAACCACTGCCAATATAGCAACAGGAGTGTTAGCTGATTGTATATCTTCTGGTTTGCTTACTGTTGAACCTGTTAATGCATATAATAATGCATAAGCAAAATATCCTAAGATGAAATATACAATTGTCATAATGGCTAAATATGGTGTCATCATAGACATATCTAAAACAGCATTTAATAATTCTGGATCTAAAAATGCTTTTGCTGAAATTAACGCTACTGCTACAATTACACATATCTGTATTAATCCTACAATTCCAATACCAATCGTTTTCCCTAATACAATTGTTCTTGGTGATGTAGAAGTGACTAATGTTTCCATGATTTTTGAAGTCTTCTCTGTTGTAATAGAACTTGACACTTGATATGCACAGAAATAGATTGCATAGAATAACACAATTGATAATAGCATAATAACTAGTATATTTCCACTTACTTCTTGCTCTTCTGTTTGTTCTATTGTAAACTCAAAATTTGGAGATAGACTTGCAATTTGCTCTTGTGTTAATCCCAATTTTGAAATCTGTAAATTGGTATATAATGAATTTATGGTATTTGTTAAATCTTCTGGAACAGAAGCCATTTGTGTCATATTTTCTACAATATATCTTAATTTATATGTGCCATCCTCTTTTGGTTCAATAATCATTGCTTCATTTATATCTTTGTTTTCTATTCGACTTTTTATGTCTTCAAAAGAAACTTCATTATTGGCTACTTGAACATTGTATCCTAATTCCATATAATTTAAACTTGGTAAAGTTCCTTCAAATAGATTTGTGCTATCTACAATTAATATTTTTGCTTCACCAGTATCTTCATTATCTCCTGAAATAGCATTCATGATATTTGGTATATTAAATCCTATCACAATTAATATCAAAATAATTAGTGTTGATATAATAAAAGATTTTCTTTTTACCATATCTTTAATTGAAAATGCAATAACTGTTTTTAAATCTTTCATTTTACTTATTCCTTTCTTTATATAATATAATTCTAAAAAGAATTAGTATATTGCTAGGCAGACAAGATTAAAATCAATGAGGCGTGCTATTTGCACGTTGAATTGATTTTAATTGCAGTCTAACGACGCAAGATGCTGATTATTGTTATAAACAACAAGGTTCTGGGGTACCCAACTGCAATCTTTGATTGCTTAGTTGGGTCAGGTTCTTATTTTTAGAATTAGCCTACCTTTTCTATAAAAATATCATTAAGTGTTGGTTTCTTAATCTCAAACTTGTCAACCTCCACATGATTTGTAACCAACCTTTCTAGCAATTGGTGAGCTTTTTCTTCAGAATCAATTTTAATAGAATATTCATTATTTTTAGAAAACTCTATTTCCATACCGAATTCTTTAATGTATTCATCTATATTCTTATCTGTTGATAATTCTAATCGATTTGCTTTATAACCTTCTTTAATTTCTTTTAAATTCCCTTTTAATACTGTTCTTCCTTTATTCAATATCAAAATGTCAGTACAAAACTCTTCTATAGATGCCATTTGATGACTAGACATGATAATATATTTTCCTTCTTTTACTAAATCAATAATAACATTTTTTAAAATTTCAGAGTTTACTGGGTCTAATCCACTAAATGGCTCATCTAGTACGATTAGCTCTGGATCATGAATAATTGCTGTCATAAACTGAATTTTTTGTTGATTTCCCTTTGACAACTTTTCAGCTGGCATTGGTATATATTCTTCTACCTTCAATACCTTTGCCCATTTTTTAATTGCTGCATCTGCATCTTTTTGATTCATACCTTTTAATTTTGCAAAATACATCAATTGGTCATATATTTTTGTTTTTGGATATACACCTCTTTCCTCTGGCAAATATCCAAAATTCACACTCTTTCTTTCAACTTTTTTCCCATTCCAGGTAATCTCACCTGTATCTTTTTTAATAATTCCAAGAAGCATTCTAATGGTTGTTGTTTTACCAGCACCATTTGTACCAAGTAATCCAAACACACCTGGTTTATCTACTTCAAATGAAATATTATCTACTGCTTGTTTCCCAACAAACTTCTTAGAAACATTTTCAAGTTTTAATCCCATCTTTTCTCCTCCTTTGGGGACGTGTCAAATTGGACATTTAAGAACAATAGTGGGCTATTTCGACATTTTATCTGTTTTGGACATTTCAAAGCCCACGTCATTGTTCGTGTGCCAAATTTTACAAAGTAAAATTTGTGTACAATGTTTGCAATTTTAGAAAAATCAAAGATTTTTCTAAAATCGTCCAAAAGGGACAGTCCTTATTTTTTCTCATGTATTATATTATTTAATCTCTATATTTACAATAGTTTCATGACAATTTGTCAATATTTGTCACAAAATTAATAATTATCCTTATCGGTAAATTTTTACATTCTTAAATATTGAGCTATTGTAGACTTCGATAATTGTAATATATCAGCCAATGCTATATTAGACACATTTACTTCTCTTTTTATGTATTTAACTATATTTTCCATATCTTTTCTATTTCTACATATTGTTAAATTATGCTCTTTTTCATAATTGTTTATTAATTGTTTAATAAAAATTTCTTTATCTTCAGAGGTATCTAAAAAATCAGATTCTAATATTAACTTTTCATTATTAATCTTTGGAAACTTAATCGAATAATTAATTTTTTTATAAATTTCGTCCAATATATTATCTTTCTTCTTAAATTCTTGAAAATTAGAATAAACATATTCTTCAGGATTTAAAACTATCTTGGCTCTCACAGGATTATTAAAAATATATCTGATACAATTTAATAATTGTTTTTCACTTAATATTGGTTGACTTTTATATCGATTTCTAAAAACAATTCCTACTCGCTTATAAATATAATTATAATACATTGCAAACTTTGCATTGATATTTTTCATAAATAAACTCATATGATTTATGTTTTCTGTATATAACAATATGTGTGCATGGTTGTCCATGATAGTAAAAGCAATTAATTTTATATCAAATTCATTTACTTCTTTTTGCAATAGTTCCATATATTTCTTTTTACATCTGTTTTCTTCAAAAATATATTCTTTGTTTATTCCTTGTGTCATATTATGAAAAAAAGTTGTTTGTATTTGATTTCTTGCAATTCTAGGCATTTAATACTCCTTTGAATAAAAATAATTTTGATAAAATAAATAATTGATTTAAATTTAAACTGTATATATATTATTACATTTTTTTCCATTTGTCAAATGTGAAAAATTACATTTTAATAATTTTGTAAAAAGAGATATTAATTAAACTATAATCAATATCTCTTTTTATCTTATACTTTTTATTTGCAACTTTGCTAAGAGTCCTGTCCCTTTTGGACAAAAAATGTCCATTTTGACACGTCCCTAACGTTCCACATCAATCTTCAAATTCTCTCCATTAATATTTGTGTCTGTATAATTTCTTCCTTCTTTGTTGTAGAATACATTATCTGCTAATGTGTCATGTTTTATAGTTTCTTCATATTTTTTGATAACAGCTTCTACTTTTTCATTTTCTGCTACATATAGATTAATTCTGTCTAATACTTCAAATCCACTGTCTTTTCTCATATTTTGTACTTTTGATAGTACTTCTCTTAGGATTCCTTCTTCTGCTAATTCTGGTGTGATGGTTGTGTCTAATACAACACCAATTTCTCCTTCTCCACTGAAGGCAAATCCTTCTTTTCCTTGCATAGTAACTAATAGATTTTCTACATTTAATCCGATTTGTGTATCATCTATTTCAATGTATTCTGTTCCTCCGTTTTTTACAGTATTTGCTAAGTCCATTTGATTTTTCTTTGCAATTTCTTCTCTAATTCTAGGAATTAGCTTACCATATTCTTTTCCTAACACTGGTAAATTTGGTTTGATTTCGAAGTTTACATATTCAGACATTTCTGCTCCTAATACAACTTCTTTGACATTTAATTCTTCTTTAACAATGTCTGCATAATATTCTGGAAGTGTATCAATTGAGATTAACATTTCTGATAATGGTTGTCTGTTTTTGATATTTACAGAGTTTCTTGCACTTCTTCCTAGTTTTACTATTCTGTATGCTAAGTCCATTTCTTTTTCTAAGTCTTTGTCGATTACGTTTTCATCTACTTCTGGCCATGAACATAAATGAATGCTTTCAGGAACTGTTTTGTCTAAACCAACAACTAAGTTTTGATAAATTTCTTCTGTCATAAATGGTACAAATGGTGCTGATACTTTGCATAAGTCTACTAATACTTTGTATAGTGTTACATAAGCTCCAATTTTTTCATCATTTAATCCTTGATTCCAGAATCTCTCTCTGTTTCTTCTAACATACCAGTTTGATAAACTGTCTGTAAATTCTTCAATTTCTAATGCTGCTCCTGTAATGTCATAGCTATCTAACTTGTTATCAACATCTTTGATTAATGTATTTAATTTTGAAATAATCCATTTATCCATAACATTTGTTACTTTGAAATCTTTATATTTTAATGGATTGAATTGGTCTATTTCTGCATATAACACATAGAAAGAATATACATTCCATAAAGTACTTAAAAATCCTCTTTGTGTTTCTTTTACATTATCTAATGATAGTCTTGTTGGTAACCATGGGGCACTACATGTATAGAAATGCCATCTTGTTGCATCTGCACCAACTGTGTTTAATAATTCCATTGGGTCTACACCATTTCCTTTTGATTTAGACATCTTTTGTCCTTTTTCATCTAGAACATGACCTAAAACTACACAATTTTCAAATGGTGATTTATTAAATAATGCTGTTCCTACTGCTGTTAATGTATAGAACCATCCTCTTGTTTGATCAACTGCTTCTGAGATAAATTGTGCTGGGAAGTTGTTGTCAAACATTTCTTTATTTTCAAATGGATAATGCCATTGTGCAAAAGGCATTGAACCTGAGTCAAACCAACAGTCGATAACTTCTTTGGCTCTATGCATTTTTTTACCACATTTTGGACATTTTAGATATACATTGTCAATATATGGTTTATGAAGTTCTATATCTTCTGGTACATCCATTCCTTTTTCTTTTAGTTCTGCAATAGAACCAATACATTCTTGATGTCCACAATTTTCATCTTCACAAGTCCAGATTGGTAGTGGTGTTCCCCAATATCTATCTCTTGAAATTCCCCAGTCAATAACATTTTCTAGGAATTTTCCAAATCTTCCTGTTTTAATGGTTTCTGGATACCAATTTACTTTGCTGTTATTTTCAACTAATTCATCTCTTAGTTTACTCATAGCAACAAACCAACTTTCTTTTGGATAATATAAAAGTGGTGTGTCACATCTCCAGCAATGTGGATATGAGTGCATATGTTTTTCTTTACTAAATAATTTATTTTCTTGTTTTAACCATTTACAAATATCTTCATTACAATCTCTTACAAATCTTCCAGCCCATGGTTCTACTTCTTTTACAAACTTTCCTTCTTTATCTACTAGATTGATAAATGTAATACCATTTTGTTTTGCAACAAAACTATCATCTTCACCATAAGCGGGTGCAATATGAACAATACCTGTACCATCTGTTAATGTTACATAATCTCCATGAATGACTTCAAATGCTTTTCCTTCTACTTTTCCAAATGGTATTAATCTTTCATATTTTGTACCTAATAATTCTTCACCTTTAAATGTTTTTACAACATCATATGGTGTTTCTTTTAATACAGTTTCTAGTAAATCTTTTGCTAAAATATAGTTTTCATATACTGGTTCATCATCTGTTCCAATATTTGCTTTTACTTCAGCATATTCATATGATTTGTTTACACATAATGCTAAGTTTGATGGTAATGTCCATGGAGTTGTTGTCCATGCTAAGATATATGTGTCTTTATCAAACTTTTGTCCATCAACCACCTTGAATTTTGCAACACATGTTAAATCTTTTACATCTTTATATCCTTGTGCTACTTCATGTGATGATAAAGCTGTTCCACATCTTGGACAATATGGCATAACTTTATGTCCTTCATAAAGCAAACCTTTTTCCCACATTTGTTTTAATGCCCACCATACAGATTCGATATATTCATTATGATAAGTAACATATGGATCATCCATATCTACCCAGAATCCAACTTTGTTTGTCATTTCTTCCCATAGATGTACATATTCAAAAACACTTTCTTTACATTGTTTCACGAATTTTTCTACACCATATTCTTCGATTTGTTGTTTTCCTGAAATACCTAGTTTTTTCTCTATTTCTAGTTCTACTGGTAATCCATGTGTATCCCATCCAGCTTTTCTAATAACTCTATACCCTTTCATGACTTTGTATCTTGGAATTAAGTCTTTCATAACTCTTGTTTCAATATGCCCTACATGTGGTTTTCCATTGGCTGTTGGAGGTCCATCATAAAAGGTAAAATATCTTTTTCCTTGATTTCCATTAAGGCTCTTCTTTATGATGTCTTTGTCCTTCCACATTTTGGCAACATCATTTTCCATTCCGACAAAACCATTTTTCAACTCTACTTTTTTATACATACAAATTCCTCCTTTTTATTTTTTATGTTTTTAAAATTATGAACTTTAATATTTGCACAAGCTTAAAAAAATGTGCAAGATGCTGATTTTCATCATCTACCTTTTAAAACAAATCAAAATTAGTATATTGTGCATTTTTTTATATTTTGTCAAGCTGAAGGCGTACTCTGGTACGTCGAAGTTTGGCAAAGTATAAAACAAATGTGCAAGATGCTGATTTTCATTTGTTTTAAACAAAAAAAGCTATTTAACATCCTAACTTAGGACGAAATAGCTTTACTTTCCGCGGTACCACCTATTTTAACTAATTAATTCTCTGTTAATTAGTTCTCTCATTCATCTTTAACGCAGATTTACGACTATACTTACTTTTGTTTCAGTTTAGTAACAGTTAGGGGATAATAAACAGATTTTACTTACCAAATTCACAGCTACCTTTGGCTCTCTTTAAGATATTATGCTATTTATCGTGTCCTAACTATTGTTTTTCTATATTATGTTTATTATTATATCATGTTTTTTAGATTTTTCAAGTGATTTTTGACTATTTTATGAATTTTCTAAAATGAATCTTCATACTTTAATCATCATACTTTTTGATTATATTCACGAATTTATTTGTCCATCTATTACAATTCTTTAATTTCTTCTTCAGTTAAACCTGTTATCTCGATTATATATGTAATATCTGTACCTTTTTCTTTCATTTTCTTAGCAATTTCTTTTCTATCTTGTTTTTTACCTTCTTCTATTCCTTTTCTTCTTGCTTCATACATTTCTGTATTGTAGGTTAATCTACTTCTTTCTCTAATTTCATATAGTTCTCTTTCGTATTCATCTGCACTCATTTGCGTTAATTGTTCTACTGCTTCTTTAATTTCTTCATTTTCTTTTTTACATTCTTCCATCATTTTTCTATCTCCCCCAATCACATATAACCATTTTTCTAGTAAATCTGCTACCTTTGGTTTCTTTTTCTTAAACTTTGGCAATTCTATGATATAGTATTTTACCATGTCTGTTAAATATTCTTCTTCTTTTCCATATCCCATATTGACATATCTGATTTCTTCTGTTTTCTCATATTTTAACATAGCTAAACTTAAGTATGCATTTCTTTTTACAACATTATCATTTATGATACATATCACAATTGTATCTTTTGCTTTTTGATATTTTTCTGATACTTTTATTTCTCCTGCTATTAGTTTTGCATTATATACCACTAATCTTCTTTCTAAGGCCGTTGTATTTCCTACTTGTAATTCAACATCTATAATGGTATTTTCATTTATTTCTGCTTTAATATCTAATATACTCAATTTTTCATCGATCGCTTCTTTTGGTATTTCTGGATTTTTTACTTCTATTTTTTGTATATTGATTTTTAAAATTGCTTCTAATAAACTTTCTAGAATTTTTTCATTGCCGCCCTTTCCAAAAATTCTCTTAAAAACATAATCATTTGATAATGGTAGCATATCTACTTCTTTTAATTTGTTTAAATTACTCATTTATCTTCTCCTTTCATTCTATCAAATTTCTTCTGCTTATTCAACAAACAAATCTGATTTTTCTTTATAAAAATACATTAGAAATATTTTTATTGATACTAATCTGCTTTTTTAGTTATACCATAATATAAAAATCACAATATATAGGGATTTTAAAAGATATAAAATAATAGAAGTTCATAAATAAAAAATATGAAATAAAATTAAAAAACTTTAAAAATACACAAAAATTAAGAATATGACATTATACATTATTTATTTTATTATTAAATTATATAAACATTTTTGGAAAACAATTTTAGATAAAAATATGATTTAATTAAACTTTTTCTTATGCTGAATATTAAATTTAAAGTATATATAAATACAAAAATTACTCTATACCGTTTCGATATAAAGTAATTTTTTCTCTATTAGAATCATTAAAATTGTTAAATCTTTAAATAGTCTTTTTATATAATTATACACCAACAGTTGAGAATCCATTGTCTACATGAATAATTTCTCCAGTGATTGCACTTGACATATCACTAAATAAAAATGCTGTACTATCTCCTACTTGATTAATAGTAACATTTCTATGTAATGGTGCTCTTTCTTCAACGATATCTAGCATTGAACCAAAATCTTTGATTCCTTTTGCAGATAATGTTTTGATTGGTCCAGCTGAAATTCCATTAATTCTATATCCATCTTTTCCTAAATCTCTTGCTAAATATCTAATACTTGCTTCTAATGCTGCTTTTGCAACACCCATAACATTATATCCTTCAATTGCTTTTTCAGAACCATAATATGTATATGCGACAATGCTTGCTCCTTCATTTAACATTTCTTTTTCTCTTGCCATTCTAGCAATAGCAACTAATGAATAAGCACTTACATCTTGTGCATGTGCATAACCATCTCTTGATGTTAAAATGAAATCATTTCTTAAATCTTCTGTATTGGCATGTGCAATGGCATGTAATAATCCATCTATTTTTCCATGATCTTTTTTTATTTCTTCTAAGCATTTGTCTATGTCTTCATCTTTACTTACATCATTACATTCATAAACACTTACCCTTTCCATATCTTTTACTAAGTCTTTTACTTTTTCTACACTATCACCTGAACAAGTACAAATGACTTCTGCTCCTTGTTCATAAGCTGATTGTGCTGCTCCCCATGCAATACTCCATTTGTTTCTTACTCCCATAATCACTACTTTTTTACCTTCTAATAACATTTTTAATTCCTCCTAATTTATATTTTTATTGTATCGGAAATCATATGAAATTGTAAGTTATTCAAAATCAAAATATATATTTCATTTAGATTCCATATAAAATATTTCCATTACAATAGTTTAAGCTTTTTATTAATATACTTTATTTTAAACTATGTTTAAGACATTTTAACACATTGTCCTAAATTTTTCATATCGATTGTCTACTAATTCTTTTTTAGATAATGTACTTAATTCTTTTAAGCTCTTTTTAATATATGATTTCAATTCTTTTAAAACCATTTCAATATCTTCCTGTGCACCGCCTTCTGGCTCTTTTATGATTTTATCAATGATTCCAAAATCTTTTAAGTCTTTCGCAGTAGCTTTCATATCCCCTGCTGCTTCTTTGGCTTTACTTGAATCCTTATACAAAATACTAGCAAATCCTTCTGGAGACAAAATAGAATATACTGCATTTTCTAGCATAGCAATTCTGTCTCCCACGGCAATTGCCAATGCACCACCACTAGAACCTTCTCCAATAACAATACAAATAATTGGTACTTCTAGTTTTGACATTTCAAATAAATTTCTAGCAATCGCCTCTCCTTGTCCTCTCTCTTCTGCTCCCATTCCAGGATATGCACCAGGTGTATCAATAAAAGTAATAATTGGCCTATTGAATTTCTCTGCTTGTTTCATTAGTCTCAATGCTTTTCTATATCCTTCTGGGTTTGGCATTCCAAAATTTCTTTCCATATTTTCTTTTGCTTTTTTTCCTTTTTGTTCTCCCATTACGGTGACTGGCATGCCATCAAATGTTGCAATTCCTCCGACAATTGCTTTATCATCTCCAAAATTTCTGTCACCATGTAATTCCATAAAGTCATCAAATAGTCCATGGATATAATCTAATGCTTTTGGTCTATCCATTTTTCTTGCAAGCATTATTCTATCCCATGCTGTTATTTTTGCCATTGTTCTCCCTCCTTAGTTGCCAAAAGGGACGTATCTTTTGGGCAACCCTCTTTTTATCTATATTCACTTTATTTCTTTATATTTTTCATTTTAGTTGTCAAAGTGGAACGTCCCATTTGACAACTTCTATTATGCTTTATGCAATCTGATTAATTTTGCAATTGTTGATTTCATATCTTTTCTTTCTACTATTTTATCAATAAATCCATGTTCTAGCAAAAATTCTGAACTTTGGAATCCCTCTGGTAATTTTTGATTAATGGTTTGCTCTATAACTCTTGGTCCTGCAAATCCAATTAATGCATGTGGTTCTGCTAAAATGATATCTCCTAAACTTGCAAAGCTTGCTGTTACACCTCCTGTTGTTGGGTCTGTTAACACAGATATATATAATTGTCCTGCTTTATCTAATTTTGTAAGTGCACTTGATGTTTTTGCCATTTGCATTAAAGATATCATTCCTTCTTGCATTCTGGCACCACCTGATACACAAAATATGACTAATGGTAATTTCTTCTTAGCCGCTGTTTCAATTGCCAGTGTGATTCTTTCTCCTACTACTGAACCCATACTTCCCATTAAAAAGTTTCCATCCATCACAGCAAGGACTGCCTTTTCTCCTTCTATTTCACATATACCACATTTTACAGCTTCTTCTATTTTTGTTTTTTCTTTTAACATTTCTACTTTTTTCATGTATCCTTTAAAATTTAATGGATCTTTTGTAACAATTTCTCCACCAATTTCTTTAAAGGTTCCTTCGTCTGCAATTTGTTTAATTCTTCTTCTTGATGATAATCTAAAATGTTTTCCACAGTTTGGACATACACTCAAATTTTGATGTAAATCATCTTTATAGATGATTTCTTTACATTTATCACATTTCACCCATTTTCCTATCATCATGTCTGAAGCTTTTTCATTTTTAACTCTTTTTTCTTCTTTTTCATTTACCTTTTTTACTTTGTCGATTACCAAGGCATTTCCCTCCTTTTATATCTTTGTTATTATATATGTATTTTCAATTTATTTCAACTAGGATAAGTAGTCGATTTTTTATTCTTCACCTATTATCATCCAATGCTAAGTATATATTTAGATTGGAGGATATAGTAAACCAAAATAAAAGAAAATTAGCAAAATGAGTTGAATTGCTAATTTCTTTTCTATTACATATTAAATTCTTTTTTAATGAAAGATGTATCATAATTATTGGTTTTGAAGTTTTCATTTCCTAATATTTTTAACAAAAAGTCTATATTGGTTGTAATTCCCTCTACAACAAATTCTGCTACCGCACTTTTCATTTTTGCAATAGATTCTTCTCTATTTTTTCCATGAACAATTAATTTTGCAAGCATAGAGTCATATGTAGGTGGAACTTTATATCCACTATATATAGCAGTGTCTACTCTTACTCCATTTCCTCCTGGAATATGTAATCCTGTTATCGTTCCTGGACATGGCATAAAATTTTTATCTGGGTTTTCAGCATTAATTCTTACTTCCATAGAATGTCCATCAAATTTGATATCTTCTTGTTTATATGTTAATTCTTCTCCACCTGCAATTTTGATTTGTTCTTTTATAATATCTACCCCTGTTACCATTTCCGTTACAGGGTGTTCTACTTGTACTCTTGTATTCATCTCCATAAAATAGAAATCTTTATTTTTGTCAACTAAAAATTCAATGGTTCCTGCATTAGAATAGCCGATTTCTTTTACTGCCTTTACTGCTACTTCTCCCATTTTCTTTCTAGTTTCTTCATCTAATATACCACTTGGTGTTTCTTCTAATACTTTTTGATTCCTTCTTTGAACAGAGCAATCTCTTTCCCCTAAATGAATACAGTTTCCATGTTCATCTGCTAATATTTGAATTTCCACATGTCTTGGATTTTCTACAAATTTTTCTAAGTATAAACTATCATCATTAAAAGATACTTTTGCTTCTTGTTTTACAATATCATATTCTTTTTCTAGTTCTTCTTTAGAATATGCAACTCGAATACCTCTTCCACCGCCACCTGCTGATGCTTTTAACATAACAGGATATTTGATTTGTTCTGCTAAGTTAATTGCTTGTTCTTTTGAATAGATTAATCCATCTGAACCAGGTACAACTGGGACTCCTGCTCTTTTCATAGTTTCTTTTGCTCTTGATTTATTTCCCAACAATTCTATTAGTTTATAGTCTGGTCCAATAAATTTAATTCCTGTTTCTTGACAAATTTTTGCAAAATTTGGATTTTCAGATAAGAATCCAAATCCTGGATGAATACTATCTGCTCCTGTTAAACATGCTGCTTCTAATATGGCTTTTACATTCAAATAACTTTTATTAGATGGTGCTGGTCCTACACAGATGGCTTCATCTGCTAATTGCACATGTAATGCATTTTTATCTGCTTCAGAATAAATGGCTACTGTTCTAATTCCCATTTCTCTACATGCTCTTATAATTCTAACTGCAATTTCCCCTCTATTAGCAATTAATACTTTTTTTAACATGAAAATTCCCCCTATGAAAGTTAAATTTATTTTTATATTTTCTTCATTCTTTTGACATATTTTGCTTCTTATGAAAATCGATTTTTCTATTTAATAAAAAGACAGTTTACATACTGTCTTTTATACTCTTAATATTATATATTCTTTTTCTATTTTTTTCAAGCTAGTACAGGTGGTCAGAATTTAGATGACGTTAAGTGTCAATACAATTCATATTCTTTTAAATAGCTTAAGAATATCAAATTATATAATAAATATTCTTAAGCTATATTTTTATTTTGTAGATATATGTATATTTTCGATTTCAGCATTTAATTCTCTAGATATGATATTTTGTATTTGAGCCACCTCTTCTTGCTGTAATTGTTCTATTCCAATAATGACACTAATACTATCTCCATTTACGAAAACAATATTATTTGTAAATCCCTTTGTACTAATTAAATTTTCACATATCATAATACTATTTTTTATATCATTAATTTTTTTAATTTCTTCTGTTGCACTTTGTTTTTGCGTTTCTAAACTATTACTACTATTTAACACATTTTCATAACTTTCTATCATCTGTGAATACATGGTGTCTCTTTCTAATTTTGATTTTGTAAAATACTCATCTGTTGTTACTGCTGCACTTGTTTGCGTTGCTGTGTTATTTTCTGTTGTATTTGTGTTTTGGGTTATATTTCCATTTGTTTCTTGAGTTGTATCTCCGTTTGTATTATTTGTATTTTCGTTTACATTTTCGCCTGTATTTTCTGTCACTTCGTTTTCGCTAACAGCTTCACTATTCACTAATGTAGCATCTCCAATATCAGCAATTTGCGTATCATCATTTGCTTCTATTTCCATAGCTGTCTGTGCTGATACTTGTTCTGTTGTATTGGTCGTATAATTTAAATATCCAGCAGTCACTAACATTAAAGCAATTACATAAATGATTACTTGATTTTTCTTTAATAAACCTTTCATTATTTTCATAGTTTACCTTCCTTTCTAGGGTTCATTGGGGATTCGGGTTCATTGGGACCAGGTCCATTTGGACCCATTTCATTTACCCCCGTTTTGGGCAACCTGGACCAAATGGGTCCAAATGGACCTGGTCCCAATGAACCCGAACCCCCAATCAATTCATCTCAAATACTTGTATTTTATGTGTTGCTAAACCTGTCACTGCTTCTACCGCTTGTATAATGCTGGTTTTTACTTCTGCATTTTCTGCTCCTCTAGCTGTAATAATAGCTCCCTCGATTTGTGGTTCTATTACTTTTTGTGTAATAACTGTTTTTTCTCCATCACTTTCTTCATAAATGATTTCTTTTTGTGAATCTGTTTCTTCTATTGTTCTTGTTCCTCCTTCTGTATCTGTTTCTTCTGTATTACTGGTTTGTGTACTTTCATTATACATGGGAATAATTTCACTAGATTCTGAGTAATTGATAAATACCTTTACTTCTCCTACTCCTTGGATTTTCGATAAGATTTCTTCTAATTTTATTTCTAATTCGTTTGTGCTATTACTTGATACTTCTAGTGAATGTGTATTACTACTTGCCAATTGTTTTGAAGTATCATTTTGTAAATCTTTATCCTTACTACTATTTTTATCTCCATTCCATATGATATTTATAATAACAATTGTGACAATTAATATGACAACAAAAAATACCAAATTTTCTATTTTCTTTTTATTATTTTTATTTCCTTCTTCTGGATTAATCAACCCTTTTAATTTATCTTTAAACATGTTTCCTCAACTCCATATTCTTCTTTTAAGAATTTTTTTATCTTTTGAATATCACTATTATTTATATTTTGTTTGTTATTTTCTTGTTCATTTTTTGTTTTATTAATTTTTCCTACTGTTGTATTGACTGGTTTAATTTTTTGTATTTCTTCTACCAATTTATCTTCAATTGTTTCCTCTTGTTGCTCATTTTCTTCTGTATTGTTTTGCTCTTCATTTTTTTCAACTGTTAAAACAATTTCTTCTATATAATTTTCTTCATTTTTACTAGATAATGTTGCATATACATTACATGTCGTAACTTGATACCCTAACCCCTCTATTTTCTTAGTAATATCTTTTTCTAATTCTTCTATATAAATTTCTTCTATTCGGCTATTTACAGAGCTTTGTTCTTCATTTGTTTGATTACTTGTATAGTTACCAATATATTCATTAAGATCATAAGAACTAACATCTAATATATCTTTATTTTTAATAAATGGTGATATGATATTAAAGATAATATATATGCCAAACACCATTCTTACATATTTTTTAGTTTTATTATTGGGTAATAGCATTTCCAAGATGGATATGACAATAATGGCTAGTCCTAAACTTTTTGCCCAACTACTTAAAAACTCTATCATAACTCCCCCTACCTATACATCATTCCTGTATTGGATATTTTAACTACTAAAGCTGTACCTACAATTAGCATAACAGATACAGAACATAAAATTGCTAAAAAGATTTTGTATACATCTCCTATTTGATCTAATAAACTCGTAATATTTTTATCTGCTATTGGTTCACAGATTGCCGACATTAACTTATATGCAATTGTAAAAATTCCTAATTTTAAGATGGGTATAATACAAATTCCTACCACAACAATAATTCCAATAACACCTACTGCATTTTTTAGAATCATTCCACACCCTAAAACTGTATCAACTGCATCTCCTAAAATTTTCCCTACTACTGGTATTGCTGAACTAACAACTGCTTTTGTTGTTTTAGCTGTAATGCCATCTACACTACTAGAAAGTGTCCCCTCTAACGAAATAACTGCTACAAAAATGGTAAGAACAATTCCAAAAAACCACACAACTCCCGATTTTAAAAATTTTGATAATTTGTCTATTTGTACATTATCAGAGATTTTAGATATCACAATTAAGCTTGTAAAAATTAATACGATTGGAATAATAAGTGTTTGTATAATATTTCCTATAAAATTGATTAAAAATAATATAATGGGCTCTAATACACCACTTGTTGTAATACTTCCTGTATATATCATCAGTGAAATTAGTAAAGGTATTAATATATTTACAAACCCAATGACATTATTGCAAGTATCTTTTACAACTTGTACAATATCTGAAAAGTTCATCATAACAATTGTAACAATTAATATGTATTGAACATAGTAAATTAATTTTGAAATGGTATCATTTTCTAAGCTTTCACTTACAGATTTTAAAATACTATGTATAACTACAATAGCTAATATACTTCCTAGAACCTTTAAACCATCTACCAGTTCTCCTCCTAATAAACTAAGTACTTTTTCGAATAATGTTTGATTATCAACTTCTCCTTTTATGGCATTTTCAAGAATTTCATTCATATCCATATCTTCGAAAAATTCCCCCGAATATTCATCTGCTTGTTTAATAAATTCACTAATTCCGAATTCTTCTTGTTGTTCTTCTAATGTTTCTTCTTCATTGGCAATGGAAGTTGGCATTGTGAGATACAAAAGGAAAATGATAGATATTAAAATATATATAATTTTTTTCACTTTGCCTCCTCATGAACTTTAAGGACAAATTTAAAAGCTCATTTTTCTATTCATAAAAACATGATTCGTCTTTCATTTTTGCTTGAAAATCATATTCATAAACTTTAAGGATTTTTTCGAAAATAAAATTTTAATATTTATTTTCAGTCTGCGTTGCAAAACAAAGAGTTTCCTAAAGTTCACCTAAGGCAAAATTTGCAATATAATCTCTAACAAGCTAGATATGATTGGTATAGACATAGAAATGATGATAATTTTACTTCCCAACTCTATTTTACTGGCAATTGCCCCTTCACCAGAGTCTTTACATATACTAACAGCAAATTCTGAAAGAAAAGCAATTCCTGTTATTTTTATTAGTAAAGATAAAAATTGACTATTAATATTGGCTTTTCCTGCTATTGATTGTACTAGATTTACAATTCCTAACAATTGATCTGTTAATAGAAGTAATATAAGTGCTCCTGTTAATAAACTGATATATATTGCAAATTCTGGCTTATATTGTTTTAACAATATGATGATAATCAATGCAATTAATCCAATCCCTATAATTCTAATAATTTCCATAAGCATATCCTTTTACAAATCAAATATGGTTCTTACTGTATCAAATAAATCACTAATTTCTCTTATTACCATTGTCAGAACAATAATTAATCCTGCTAAAGTAGTCATCATTGCTTGGTCTTCTCTTCCTGCTCTTACTAGTACTTGATGTAATACAGCAACTAATATTCCAATTGCTGCTATTCTAAATAATAAATTGATATCCATATTTATTTCATTCCTTTCTTTTGTAGTACCAACTTAATTGGAAAAGAATTCATATTTCTAAACCAGAATAATAACAATTGCTAATCCTATTGTTGTTCCAAGCTTACAATACAATTTTTCATTTTTACTTTTTTCTTGCTGGGCTTCTTTAATTTGTTTCTCTAAAAAATTTTCCGTAATTTCTATCTGACTAATTTGTCCTTCTACATCTGTTTGTCCTAACATTTTAGAAAGCATTAATAATACATGTAGGTCTTCCTTTGTCAAATTTGTTTCACTTGTTTGCACTGCCTTCTCCCAAGCTTCTCCTGCACTAAAATTTTGCATATTCTTTCTTGCCTCTTCAAAAATTTGTCCTATATTTTCTTTTGCATTACTGACAATTTCTCTGAATATTTCTGGAATGGGTTCATAAGTAAATCTGATTTTCGATTTAAAAACATTCAATATGTTTTTTATTTCTTCTAATTCTTCTAATCGATAAGAATATTTTTTTGCTGTAAATCTTCCAATTAAACTAGACGCAATAAATACTAATAATAACATAAAACCTTTCACTATTTGCATATCATACTCCTTGTCCTTTTATTTAAATTTATTTTTCTTTATATTATATGCATGTACTTTTTCTTCTAGAACAATAGCGGGCTTTTTTAAACATTTTTCTATTCATAACATTTCAAAGCCCGCGTCATTGTTCGGCGCCAAATTTTACGCTAGTAAAATTTGTGTGCAATCACTAGAGCGAAGCGACTTTTATACAATAGGAAAGTATAACTTTCCTATTGTATAACTATATAAAAATGATTTTCTCAATAATTTTTTCGTCTATTAATTTTTTGATATATTGATTACTTTGTACATCTTCTATACTTTTTCCATGCATTGTAAATATTCCTTTTACACCAGATAGCATAGCTTCTTTTATAGCTTGTATATCTTCATTTCCTCCAATTTCATCACAAGCAATAATTTCTGGTGCCATTGTTCTAATTAATATTTTGATTCCTTTTGCTTTTGAGACATTATCTATAATATCTGTTCTAATACCAACATCATTTTGTGGAATACCTCTATACATAGCTGCAATTTCTCCTCTCTCATCAACTACTCCACAAGTTTTTCCTTTAAAATTCATCCCATTAACTCCATTACTCAAATTTCTAATTAAATCTCTCAAAATAGTTGTCTTTCCTTTTCCTGGTGGTGAAACGATTAATGTATTAAATATACTTTGATTCTTGATATCCATAACTTGTCCGATAATTCGATTACTGCAATTTAATACTTCTCTTGCGATTCTAAAATTTAAACTTGTTATATATTTAATATTAATAATTTCTCCATTTTCTACAACTGCTGTTCCTGTTATACCTACTCGATGACCTCCTCTTATGGTTATATATCCTTCACATAATTGTTTTTTATATGCATAAATAGAATTTTCACACAATCTTTCAACAATTTGTAATATTTCATTTTGTGTAATTTTATACTCGACTATTACTTCTTTATCTCTAAGTCTCAAAATTAACGGTCTATCAATTCTAATTCTGATTTCTTGTAATTCATCTTTTATTTTATTATTAGAAATAATTGTATTATATAAAATATTGGATAAATTCATGGGAAAAAACTTAACAATTTCCAAAAGCTTTTCCATTTTTTCTTTTTCTCCTCCAAATTTGATTAGAAATATCTTTTTTCAATTTTATACATATTTCTTTACAGGTTTTTTTTATAATCTTTATACTATTATATATATTCTATTACAGTAGATTTATTACTATATTTTTATGTGCAACGTTATTTTTATTGAATAAGAAACTCGATTTTCTTTTGAAAATAAAATTTTAATATTTATTTTCACTTTGAGCCTAATTAACTTAAAGTTTCATATTGTTTCCTATACAAGGACAAATCTCGCTTCGCGAGAACTTTTCTCTACTTTTCTAATTTAACTATTTCTAATTTAACTATATATATTTAAGTTCTCGAAGAAGCGTAAAGATTTGTCGACGCGAAAAATTGCTATGCAATTTTTCTGTGCAACTTTGTTTTTTTGTTGAATGGGAAAAACTCGATTTTTCCTATTCAATAAAAAAATGAGGTGGAAAACTTTGAAAGTTTTTCACCTCACCGATTAACATTTAATCATAATGTTTATTATTATTCTTTTTCATCTTTGCTGGCAGTTTCTTGGTTTTCATCTTCTATTTCTGGTTTCTTATCTTCTTCTCTCAAAATAACATCATATTCAAAAACATGAAAAGTTTTTACATTTACTTTTGAAAAATCATCTTTTTCATCTTCTATTTCTGCCATTTTAAAAGATGTTCTATTGATTAATTTCAAATCTACATTTGATAAATCTATCAATATTTTACTTGATATATCTTGTCCAATTGGTAATGTTTTATTTTGATTATCATAAAAAATGATATTGGTATAACTAATTCCATTCATTCCTCTTTTTATGTTCACCTTATACAAATTGAATTTGGTTGTATTTTCTTTAATATTTTCATTAATTTCATTTTCAGGATTCATATTAAAAATGTTAATATTTTTAGCGTCTATCTTTTCTTTATCTAATATTTTATATACTGGTAAATCATCAATAATGGCAACTTTATCTATTGCCTTTTTTATATTATCCACAACTGTTTCTAATGCCAATTTATATCCTATCTGCTTTGTATTTTTATTAATTTCTAGAATATTAAGCTTATCTTTTGCAATTTCTCTATGGTTTTTATTAGCTATTTTTGAAACTTTTGTAGCATCCTGTGACATTCCACCAAATATATCAAATTCTTCTATTTCATGTAATACATTTTCTTCTTGTGCTTCTTTTTTTAATTCCTTCAAGTTACTTTCAATTTCTTTTGGTAACACTTCATTATTTTTTACTTTATTTAATAATGGTAATATATTAGTGGTTGTTAAATAGACACTATCTGTTTCACTTTTAGATAAAGCTTTTCTTTCTACTTGATCCATTGTTTTTCCAAATTCTTCTAAATCCTGATGATAGTCAAATACCTTTGTTACTTTTTTTATAATATTGACTTCTTCCTCTTCCCCTTCAGCTAATGAAGCCACCTCATCTTTATTACTGTATTTCCAGAATTCAAATATACTTCTTTTATGATTATCAATTTCTTGTATAAAATTTGCTGCATTTTCTATTTTCTTTTGCATATTTTTATTTTTTAATTTTAAAGCATTGACATCCATTAATATATTTTTTAATTCTGTTTCATCTAATTCATATGCTTTATATAACTCTATTAATTCTTCAATTGTATAATTTTCTTTTTTGGTTGCAAAATTTTTCTTTTTTGTTTTTTCTTGTTGGTCTTTATTTTCAGTTATATTATTTATTTCTTCTTTTTCTTCTATCATATTTTCCTTTATTGTATTTTTCTTGTTCTTTTTACTATATTTAAAGTAATATTTAAATTTACCAAAAAAGGTTTTTTTACATTCTAGAAAAGTAGATATTTGTTTTTCTTTTGCTAAATATTCTATTTCTTGTGAAGCTGCAATCACTTTTAAATTATCTAACTTCTTTTTGTTTTCTTCTAATAATTCACCAATTAATTCTTGTTTTTCTATTCCTACTCTATACTCATCATTTATCCATTCTGCAATATTCTCATATTCAATTTTATAATCATTATTATAGAATTCTAATTCTCCACCTTTGGTAATATTTGTTGTAAATTCAAAATAATGTGGCAATTCTGTTTGTAAAATAAACATTGCTTTTAATAATTTATAAAATTGAGTTGCTTCTATTAAACTACTAATTTTAATTTTATATGGACTTCTAATTTTTCCATATACTTCTGTTTCTCCTACAATATGAATCGATAATTTTTCGCTTTTATCATATACTTCATAAATCAGTGGCCAATCTTTTGTAAATAGCCATAAATAATTTTCTAAATCCTCAAATTCTGCTCTTTTATAATACGTATTACTATAAGTAACATTTCGAATGGGTACAAAAATTTTTCCTGTTTTCTTTTTTTCTAATTGTTTTTTTAATAAAAAGAAAAATGTTGAGTAATCTGTATCTTCTGTTGGAACCAACATAAAATATTGATCTGTCTCTTCTGCATAATAAATTTGCCATAAGTAATTTCCTTCAAACTTTACTTTAAAAGGAATTTTTTTATTTAACTTTGTTTGCTCTTCTTCTATTTTTTCTATTTCTTCTACTTTTAATTCTTTTAACATACGTAAAAAAGTGGTATGCTTTATAAAGTTTCTTTCGTCTTCTGTATCTAAATATTGTGATATTGGACTTGCTTTTTTATATTTTTCTTGTATATCATCTAATCGGTTAGTTGGGGTTAATAAAATTTGTATATCTTTAATTGGTATATAGCGATATTGTCTATATTGTTTTTCATCATAGGTTTTAGGAATTCTAAATTTTAAAGGTTCATAATTCTCAAATTGATTTTTTGCATCTTCTAAATTTAAACCTAAATATTTCATTTTTTCTTTAATTTCATCTATTTTTTCTCCTGCTTTCCTTGGCAAAACCATTCTCCTCTCTGCTTTGTATTGATTGATTTTATCTTTTTTTTCGTATTTTTTCTTATAATACATAGGTTAAGGATACTTACTTTATAATTTCATAAAAATTTTTAAATTCATATCCTTGCTCTTTTAAATAGTCAATGATAGTAGGCAAAGCTTCTACTGTCACCTTTTTAGCTTGTGCATCATGCATTAAGATTACTACACTTTGTTTATTTCCTACTGTTTCTTGTATTCTCTGAATTTCATATTCAATGGTAGGACTGATTGTTTCAGAATCTCCATTTAATGCATTCCAGTCAACATGTACAATATCATTTTGTAAAAGTAAGTCATTTGCTTGATTTTTTATATCAGCATATTTTCCACCTACCAATCCTCCTGGGAATCGGAACAAATGTGAATTGTATTCTTGTTCTCCGATAGCATCTCTTACTACTTGATTACATTTATTGTATTCATCTAATACTGCTTGTGGTGACTGATATATGGTCTCATATACATGTGAATATCCATGGTTTGCAATAAAATGTCCTTCATCATACATTCTTTTTACCAGTTCTGGATTTTTTTCAACATTTGAACCTAATACAAAAAAGGTCGCTTTAATTCCTCTCTCGCTTAATATATCTAATATTTGATTAGTATTACTAGATGGTCCATCATCAAATGTTAAAAAAGCACGTTTGGTGTCAGAACTATATATATGATTTATATTTTCTATTCCACTCTCTGTTAGTTTTGGTAATTTTTCTTGTCTTTTTCTCTCTAGTTCTTCTTGTTCTTTAATAAGTGCTTCTTGGTATTGTTGGTAGGCTAGTTTGTATTCTGCATTGACTTTCATATTTTCAATACAATTTATCCAGGTTACAATAATTCCCACAATCATTAATACTATTATAACTATCATTAGCCATTTTTCTTTTGTAGTAAATCTAAACTTTGCAGGCACTAAAGACATATTCTTTTCTTCTTTCATTTTTTTATTTCCTATTAAATTTATTTAGTATTTTTTCTTTTTTTCCTTTTATATTATATACTATTTTATTAAAAATTCATATAGATATAAAAAAAAATTTGTCCTTTTGGGAACGTTTCTGTTTGGGACATTTTGAGGGATTTGGGGGACGGACTCATTTTTCCCTTTTTTTAGTTGAGAAATATAAAATCATTACACGATTTTGTATAAGCTAAATTTTTCACAGAAATTCTAAAAGAAAAAAATAAGCCTCTTTGGCTCAATCAAGTAATGTATTCATTTCAATAATATGTCAAATATGATAAAGTACGTATTAAACCGAGGCATTTATAAGAAATGAATATAACTTTAAAGAGAATTTATGTGTTTGCAAAAACAATAAGAGAAAAAATGAAAAAATCCAACTTTATTTTATAAAAATAATATATTATTGAAATTTAGGATAAAAATATAGTATAATATACAAACCAAAAATGGAGAAGAGTATTATCTCATTTTTGAGCTAGAAAAAACTTTAGATGCATTGATTCTTATTTTTGAGGATCATTGGCAGTATTATGAATTTAACATAAAATTACGTATTCTGAAGTTTGCCACTGAACAATATGATTGTTTTAAAAATGGTATCAGCGATATTTCGTTTCACCGTCAGCAGAGCAAGGATTCTGTATATGTTTATACAATTATTGTTGATGGTAAAATGCATTTAAATTTTTCTATAAAGCACAATCTCCCAGTTTGGAAAGTAATTAGTGATTATTCTTATCTTTTTGAAGAAATGAGTAAATATAATCTTTGTTATATGTCATAAAGATGGTTCGACAGAATGGTTAAAGTGTCATTTTATTGATGACGGCGGTTACAAGATTAAAGATGGGGTTATTGTAAATTGTAAAGATGAGAAGGTAACAGATCAAAAAACAGCTAAGACAATTATTTCTGACATTCGAGAAGCAAAAAAGTTATTTTATCGTATTAAGCAAGAATTTTGGACGGATTAATTAATGGCACTCATTAAAAACTTTAAAGAAAAGGATGAGTATAAAAACTCATCTTTTTCTTTAGTTTCAAGAATATTAAAAAAAGGGAAAAATGAGTCCGTCCCCAAAATCCCTCAAAATGTCCCAAACAGAAACGTCCCCAAAAGGACATTATTTTTTCATCACAGATTTTAAGTATTCTACTTCTTCTTCTACTTTTAATCTCATAAAAATAGGTTCTCCTTTTTCGATTACTTTCATGTCTTTTAAAGTATCATATGCATAGATGTCCTCCCATCTAATACTATCAACCTCTGTTATACCAATCTGTCTTAAAATATTATTGGCTGTATCTGTCATAAATGGTTTTATTAAAATCGCAATTTTTCTTAAGTTTTCAATTAAATGATACATTGCTGATTTTAATTCTTCTGTTTTTTCTTCTTTTGCTAATGTCCAAGGCATTGTTTCATCAATATATTTATTTGTTCTTGCAATTAAATCCCATATTTCTTGTAAAGCATTTGCAATTTCATATTCATTTAATTTTTCCTCAAACTTTTTGATTTTTTCTGTAGCATAATCTTCTAATTCTTTATCCACTGCGTTTGGAGTTCCATTATATTCTGGAACATGTCCTTCAAAATATTTATTTACCATTGATATCGTTCTATTTACTAAATTACTTAAGTCATTACATAAATCAAAGTTATATCTTTCCACAAATGCTTCTGGTGAAAAGATTCCGTCTTGATTTACTGGCATTTCACGTAATAAGAAATATCTGGTTGGGTCTAAACCATATCTATCAATTAAGGTTTCTGGATAAATTACATTTCCTTTTGATTTAGACATTTTTCCATCTTTCATCATAATCCAGTTGTGTACCATAATGGTCTTTGGTAATGGTAAGTCTAACGCCATTAAGAATATTGGCCAATAAATCAAATGGAATCTAGCAATATCTTTTCCTACAATTTGTAAATCTGCTGGCCAGTATTTTTGGAATAATGTATCATCATCTGACAGATATCCTAATGCTGTTAAATAGTTGGTTAAGGCATCTACCCATACATAAATGACATGTTTTGGGTCTTTTAATACTTTGATTCCCCAATCAAAACTGGTTCTTGTAACACATAAATCTTCTAATCCTGGTTTTATAAAGTTATTTATCATTTCATTTTTTCGAAATGCTGGTTTAATAAAATCAGGATGTTCATCATAATATTTTATTAATCTATCTACATATTTCTTCATATTAAAGAAATAGGATTCTTCTTTCATTAATTTTACTTCTCTACCACAGTCTGGACATTTTCCATCTACTAATTGGGTTTCTGTAAAATAGGTTTCACATGGCACACAATACCAACCTTCATATTCTCCTTTATAGATATCTCCTTGTTCCATAAATTTATCAAATATTTTTTGAACAATTTTTGTATGTCTTTCTTCTGTTGTTTGAATAAAATCATCAAATTGTACTCCCATTTTTGCCCATAATTCTTTTGCTTGTTCAGCCATTTCATCTACATATTCTTTTGGTTCTTTACCATTTTTTTCTGCTATTCCTTGAATTTTTTGACCATGCTCATCTGTTCCTGTAAGCATATATGTGTCTTCACCTTTTAATTGATGATATCTTTTCATAGTATCTGCTAAAACAGTTGTATAGGCTGTTCCTATATGAAATTTTCCGCTTGGATAATAAATTGGTGTTGTTACGTAAAATTTTTCGCTCAAAATCTTCATCTCCCTTATTTCTAATACATACAATTTAAATTTTATTTTCATTTTGCATACTTCTTTTTTCCTTTTATTGTTTACAAAATTTACAAATATATTATCATAAATTTAGGAAAAAGTCTATATTGGTTACATAAAAATATGATGTGCCCACTTTTACACATCATATTTCTTATCTTTTTATGACTTTATCATTATATTATTTACAATATTTCTTTAATACTAGCAGTGTATCTGTTATAGTATTATCTACATCTATTCCTATATTCATTTTTCTTTCCTTTAATAATTAGTTTTGTTAAGGGAAATTAATTTCTAATTGATGAATTATATCCTTTCTTAAAGCACAACGTTTATGCTGTGTTTTAAAGATTTCAAAACATTCATTACAATTAACACATATGCTTTCTTCATCATTTTTTAATTTTTGAACAAAATTTTCATCTGCTATAAAAGGACGGCTCATAGAAATAAAATCAATCCCTTTTTCTAAAGCATTATTCATCTGATTTACATTTCTAAAACCTCCAACTAAAATTATTGGGACATTCACTTTATTTCTTATCTTTAATGCATTTTCTAAAAAATATGGTGTTGGCTGATTTAACTTTTTAAAATTATTCCCACTGATTTCAATAGCATCTATTCCATCCATTTCTAACCATTTACATACTTCAATCTGTTGATTAATAAAATCACGATCTTCATTTTTTGATATGGTATCAATTTTAGCAATAATAGCAAAGTTTGATTTTATACTATTAGTTGCTTCTGTTAATATTTCATGAATAATTCGATAACGGTTATTTGCAGTTCCACCATAATTATCTGTACGTTTATTATAAAATGGATCTAAAAATTCACTCAGTAAGTATCCATGAGCCATGTGTAATTGAACTCCATCAAATCCAACTCTTTGTAGGAGTTCAATTGTTTTCACATAACTTCTAACACATTCTTTAATCTCCTCTATTGAAAGAGCCTTCGTATTATCTGTTTCACTTGGTGTTTTAGCGACTTGACCTTCTATTTTACTTCCATGATGACCTGGATAAGAAATTTGAGCAATTATTTTTGACCCATAATCATGCACTGTATTAGTTAATAACTTTAGTTTTTCTTTATTTCTACTATCATTCACACAAATATGAGTGACATCAGCTCTTTGATTTTTATCAATCGCCATATGTGAAGTAATTATTAATCCTACTCCACTCTTTGCCAAATCATGATAGACTTTTATATAATCATCCGTTATACAACCATCAATTGTTCCCAAATGTTCATTTGTTGCAGAACGTACAATTCTATTTTTTAATTCTATGTCCTTTATTTTATCTTTTTGCCATATATCTTTCATTCAAATCCCTTTCTTTTATTTTAAATTTATATTTTCTCCTAATTTTATCCCTCTAGTTTCTATTATATTAAATATAAACTCCCTTATTAGAATTTCATATCATTAGCTATCTTCTTCGTTTATATCAATGTGTAAATTCAAATCTTCCTCTGTTGGCAATGCTTCTATTATTTCTTTTGGTAATATTTCAAAAGAAGATACACCTATTGGATTTTCGACACTATTTAATGAATATTCAACTGTTAATCTATTCTTTCCTTTGCATAGTATTAATCCTATTGTGTCATTATCTTTATCTGTTTTTAATATGTTATTTACAGCATTTATATAAAAGTTCATTTTTCCTGCATACTCTGGTTTAAATTCTCCTATTTTCAATTCAATTACTACATAACATCTTAACTTTAAATGATAAAATAACATATCTATAAAATAGTCTGTATTATCTATTGTTATTTTATATTGATTTCCTACAAAACTAAATCCTTTCCCTAGTTCAATCAAAGTATCTTTAATTCTTTCAACTAAAGCGTCTTCAAGTTCCGTTTCCATATATTTTTCTTTTAATAATGGTAAATTAAATATATATGGGTCTTTTTGCATATTATTTGCTAAATCACTTAACGGAGGAATCAATTTCTCTTTGAAGTTATTATCCTTAATTTGCTTTCCTTGTCTTTCATACAATTTTGTATCAATTTGAACTGCCAAAACATCAACAGACCATCCATTTTCCACACATTTTTCCATATACCATAATCTTTCATCTGTATCTTTTATTTTATCTAAAATAAGCATATTGTGCGACCATGGAATTTGTGCAGATGCTATCTGCACTTTTTCATCTGTAGTTAATTCCTTATAAAACTTTTTCATATTTTTTATATTTCTTACTGAAAAACCCTTTATGTTTGGAAATTCAACTTTCATTGCAATACTTAAATTTTCTATAAATTTATTACCCCAAGAAGATTTTTCATATACTAATTTTCCCACATAATAATATAAATCTATTAGCCTTTTATTCGCATCGCTCATTATTAATGTTTGTGTTTTGTAAATTTCACTTTTTATGCTTTCTACAATTTGTTTAAAATCTTTTTCTAACATTTTATTTTCTTCCATATAATCACTCTTTTCATTTTTTGATTTTTTGTGTTTTTTACACATTCAGTTGTTTATATTTTCCAAATTGTGCAGACGCCGTCTGCACAATTTAATGTTATATAAGCATTATAACATTTATTTCTTCAAAATTCATTAAAAATATAAAAAACAAATTTTATTTATATTATTAAAATATCAAAAAAGATGAAATTGTATTTATATTTTTTACAATTCATCTTTTAAATATGTGAAAATTTATAAATTATTAAATTGTTTGTAGGAGGAAGCCTTTGCTATTACTGCATTTTATTTTCTATACTGCTTATTTTAATTATATAAAATTTCGTTTTTATGTAACTATCCTTATTCAAATAAAGTTCTAATCATTTTGATTAAATAATGACTTCCTCCTTCAGTGTTATCTTGAATATTTTCTACCATACTAATGACTAATATGTCATTCTCTCCTTGGTCTGTTGTAAAACAATCAAACCATCCTAATGTTCCACTTTCATTATCTTCTTTATCTGTTTTTAATTCTGCTGTTCCTGTCTTTCCTGCAATAGTTACACCATTAACTTTCATATCATTTGCTGAGCCACGTTCAACTACTTGAATTAAATCTTCTTTTATCGTATTTGCTGCCTCTTCTGAGAAAGCATCTTCTATTAAAATCTCTGGTGTTTTATCTTCTTTGTATTCAATGTATGGTTTTACCATATCTCCATTGTTATAGAAACCTGAATAAATAGATGCCATGTGAATTGGGTTGATTAATAAGTTTCCTTGACCAAATCCAGTATCTGCCAATTTTCCTTCTGAATTGATTCCATCTTCATTTGCATATTGTGATGTTGCAAGTGATAATGGGAATTCTAATTGCTGATTAAATCCAATTTTGTCTAAGCTTTCTGTAAATTTACTTGTTCCCATTCTTAAGGCTGTTTGTGCAAAATAGATATTATCTGAATACATTAATCCATTTAATAAATTCTTTGGTCCGCTATATCCTGTTAATGTGGTTACTCTATAATCTCCCCAAGAAGAATCTTTTTGCCAACTCGTTCCTGTATAACCAAAGTCTTCATCTGCTGTAATACTTCCTGTTGTTAATCCAATCGCACCTGTAATTGCTTTAAAGGTTGAACCTGGGCAATACTTTTGGATAAATCTATTGTATAAAGGTTTTTCTTCATCATTATTTAATGCATTCCATTGATCTGTTGTCATTCCTAAAGTAAAGTCATTTGAATCAAATGTTGGTGTGCTAACCAAAGCTAGTAATTCTCCTGTTGCAGGTTGCATCACAACAAATATTCCTTTGTCATTTTGTAGTTGACTATATAATTTTGTTTGCATCTCACTATCAATTGTAATAGTAATATCTTCTCCATCTTTTTGTTTTTGCTCTGCCAATGTTTTTATTTCATTTCCATCTACATCTTCTATATAGATTCTAACACCATCTGTTCCTCTTAATCTATCTTCATAAGCTGCTTCTAATCCAGATTTTCCGATTAAGCTTGTAGAACTATATCCTTTATCTGCGTATTTTTCTAATTCTTCTGCATTAATTGCCTGCACATATCCGATTAAATGTCCTGCATCTTCTCCTAATGGATAAACTCTTCCTTTCGCATCATTTATCATAATTCCTGGAATTTGTAATAATTGTTCTTTTAGCTCTGTATCATCTTTTGCCACTTTTCTAATTGGTACAAATGTATCATCTTTTACATAAGATGCTGATAGATAATTGTTAATGGTTTCGACTGATACACCTGTTAATTCTGATATTTTGCTAATACTTTCTTCTCGATTATCTCCTAATTTTCCTGGTACAATTCCCACTTGAGAAATCGTTCCATCATAGGCAAGTGGATTTCCATTTCTATCTAAGATACTTCCTCTTTTTCCACTTAAGGTTTCTACTCTTACTTTATAATCTCTTTGTAACTCGGGGAAAATTAGACTTGAAGACCATTCTAGTTTATATGTTTTATCTTCTTTTACAAAATATGCTTCATTATCAAAACTAATATTTCCTGCTGAAGTTACCATCTCTTCACTATATGACACTTTTTTCTTGTCATTTTCATTGGTTACTTCTTTTACTGTAATTTTAATGTTACTACTGTCAATTCCTTCATAAATATTTTCATTTCTTGTTACAAAATCTTCTTGGCTAATACTTTCTTTAGATGAACTACTTAAATATGTATACATCTCGTCATATTTTTTGTCATTAATAGCTGAAACATATGAATTTAAAACCTCTTCTGGTTTTTCTTTCGGCATGTTCATTATGATGATTCCTACTACAATTGCTATAATTAGTATGACTGCAATGATGATTCCAATAATTACTTTTTTATTTTTCATATCGATTCCTCCCCTTAGGATATCTTTTTATTGAAATAGGATTGTTAAAAGTAGAAGTCTTCTTCCCATTTCGACATTATTATATCACTTCTTTCACTTTTTTACAGTAATTTTTTTAGTTTTATATATTTTTATTCTCTTTTCTTCTTTTTGTTGGTTTTAACACGCAAGATGTAAAAAATATTAACAATATAATTATAACTGAACTGCAATTCTTTGTTTAATCATTTAATGTTTCCATTGCATGTTCTTCATAATATGTTTCAAAATCATAATTGTGACCATATCCTGTACTTGGATCAATTGTTGCTTTTGAAGATTTAGCACCAGCTAAAATACCTTGATAAGTTGTTTTATTTGTATTGACAACAATGCCTCCTATAGAATTATTATCTGTTTCAGAAGTAATTGTCACATTTCCACTAATGGTACAATTTTCAATGATTCCTTTATTAACTTGTGCAATAATACCTTCTGCATAACTGGTATCTTTATCTGATATTATATTGATATTTTCAATATTTAGATTTTTTATAGTTCCTTCATTTGTATAGAACATGGCAATTCTTTCAGTTTCATCATTTGCTAGATTTTTAGTGATATTTTTAATGGTATGACCATTCCCATCTAATTCCCCTGTAAAACCAGTGGTTGTATATAGTATTGTGTCTCCTTCTAAATCTAAGTCATTCACTAATTTATATTTTCCTGATGGATTATTAGCAATTCTTCTAAAATCATCAATTGTATAAATCATTGTATATCCATCATCTATATCCTCTTGTACTTGTGGATCTTCTATGGCATCATTTATAGAAAATCCCTTTTTCCCTAATATTTCTTCTAATTCTTCCACGGTATATCTTTTCTTAAATTGTGTTACATATTTAAATAGTCTTGCACATCTGTTATCATCTAACAATTTATATACAACAGGTCTAGGAATCGTTCCATCTTCTACACCTATATTGGCATATTTTTCTTTATCATAGTCTAAAATAATATAGTTCTTGCCTGATGACATGATTCTATCCATAGAATCTACATTGAAATCATCTGTTAGAGGTGTTATCAAACTATAACTCATCCTATCTTCTGCTACTTCTAACAAATGTGCATAATCCTCGTCATTTTTATCGATAACATAGAAATAATCTTTCATTTTCGGTTTATATATAATTCTGTCTGGATTGCCTGTATAATAACTTAAACTTTCCTCTAATTTTAGATATTCATTTCCATATTCTGCTTCTTCTTGGTCAATCACTTTTTTTTGATAATCTCTATCTAATTTTATGAGTATACCAATTCCTAATATTATTATGAAGATGACAACCAGTGGTATGATTATATATCTTTTTTTTAACTTCATTTTTTTCTTTCATATAATAAAATATTATATGCCTTTCTAATTCATTATATTTTATTTTTCTTTTAAACTTTTATCTACTTTTCATCTAATAACTCTAGTTTTTTTGCTATTATGATACTAAATCTTCTTCAAATGGAAAATTATCTGGATTATATGTATACGTTCTTAGATCTACTCCATATTCTTTTTCCAATTCTTCTCTTTCATATATTTTTTCATAAACAACATCTGAATCATAATCACTTTGATGAGCAATCACTTCTACAGCATGTAAATTGTCAATTAAACTTAATAATGTGACTGCATTTTTCTTAAATAATTCTTCTTTCTTTTCTAAAGGCAATTCTTTAAATATTTCATATTCTCTATTCTTTTCTTCTACTATGTAATTGGTATAATAATGAATTTCTAAATAATATTGTTCTGGATTTTCTTCTTCGTTTCTTGTAAAAATAGATTGTGCATAATTTCCTAAACTGAGTTTTTGGACAAGATTTTTAACACTGTTAAAATCTCCTACATATTGTATTTTATATGGAATCATATCTTCATAATCATATGCAAAATAGTTTTCTTCTACTTTTGCAATATTACCTATAAAAAAGATTCCTCCAATTATGACAATGAGTGTTAGTGATATCATGGTAATTCGAATTGGTTTTGCTTTAAATTTGGGGAAGAATTTTATCATATAAATTCTTCTTTCTGTATCACTCTCTACTCCTGCTAAATTTAATACTTCTTGTTTATAACTTTTATATAATCTGTCTCTTAAGGCATTAATAATTGTCATTGCATATTCTTTGTTTTCTTCTGGTTTCAAATGTTTTAATACATTGGCATCTGCCTTTAATTCCATATCTTGTCTCATTCTTTTAAACAAAACATATAAAAATGGATTAAACCAATAGATTGTTTTTAATAGATTTAATACAAAATTTAAGATTAAATCTTTTCCTTGATAATGAGATAATTCATGCATCAATATATATTGGATTTCCTTATCTGTTTTTTCTTTTACATTATCTTCATCTAAAAATATTTTTGTATTTGTTATTCCATATATGGCAGGTGATAAAATCCCTTTTTTGTTAATTAATACAATATCCTTTTTTATATTTAACTCTTTTTTAGTCTCTTCAAAAATTTCTAAAATCCTTTTATTCGTCAATAAATCACTTACGCTTAATCGATTTATCTTTCTTCTTAACCATAAATATCTTAATAATAAAATTCCAATAACCCCTACCCAAAGACAAGGAATCACGATATCAAATATAATGTATTTGGCATAAGCTGTATAAAGATTTCCTCTTACTACTTTATATTCTTCAAATGTAGTATCTTGTCTTTGAATGTATGTATTATATTCTGCTTGTCTTTCATCTACCTCTTGCTTAAAAGAAATTTCTTGTATTGGATTTAATAGTTTCATAAACATGTTATTACTTTCATATACTCCATTGATATTCAATGGCACAATTAAAGAAATAATGAATACTCCCCACATGATGACTTTCCATTTTGGCGAAATTTTTTTATCAAATATTTCTTGAATTAAATATATGGCAAATCCAACAATAACAGCAAATATGGACATATATAAAATCATATAAAATGCTTCTCTGATTTGGATTCTATCAATAACAATATTGACATATCTAAATAATGTTTCTATCATATTCCTTTATTCCCTTTCATCTATAATGTTTAATAGTTTTTCTATTTCTTCTTTGGTTATTTTTTTATCTTCCACAAAGTTTAATAACATATTATTGACATTTCCATCATATACTTTGTCTAGAAAAGTTTCATTTGCACTTTTTAAATATTTCTTTTCTGAAATTAATGGTTTATATTCATTTTCCTTTTTATTTTTCTCAACAGATTTCACGATGTTTTTATCAATTAATCTATATAATAATGTTTTGATTGTACTTTTATTCTTTGGTTCTTCTTTACTTAATTCTTCAACCAGTTCATTTAAGGTAAGACTTTTCTTTTTCCACAATACTTTCATAATTTCTAACTCTGCATCTGTAATTTTTTCTGTATTTTTCATTGTTTCCTCCTTTAAGATTTTATTAAATTTTTTATATTCACTACTGTACTCTTTATGATAAAGCCTTTTCATTAAAAGAAAAAGCCATATTTATCATTTAAGCAAAAAAAGATTACAAATGTAAACACTTACAGTTTACATCTGTAATCTTTTTTTGTCAATATTTTTTTTCGTATTCACTATCCGCTTTTCTCATTTTTATTTATTTTTCAACATATTTTTATATTTTTTATTTACATTCGATTTTTTTAATGGTATACTGTAATTAATAGACAAAAGATTTGATAATTTATTATCAGAATGAGAGGTGCTTATGATAATCCATAAGGAAGATGTTTTACTGGATACTGTAATTACACCAGAAGATCTTGTCCTAGAAAATATCGAAGATATAGAAAGTAAAACTTCAGATGAAAATAGTATTAATGAAGAAAATAATACATTTAATGATATAAATACTACTTGTGAAGAGAATCAGGAAACTTCTGAAAATTCTTCACAATTTTTAGAAGAACCAATTATTAACAACGAAGATGAAGAAGTTTCTGAAAAAAAAGAAACAGTTGAAACCAACTGTTTAGCTTTGACTGTTCGTAAAAATTATAATATATCTATTTTTAAAAATACTGTTTTTACGACTGTTCGTATTACCTGTAAAATAACTATTTTTACTATTGTTTTAAATTTTTTACGTTTATTTTTATAAATCTCTTACCTTTAATTCCAAAGGTAGGAGATTGTTTTCTCTAAAAATTTTTTTAATTTATTGTTATATACAAGTAATGCTTTTTTTTGCTTCTGCTTATTAATTTTAATAAGTTGTTTATCCAATTTTTGTATAATCATTTCTTTAGTTCTTTCATAGAAATTAGTTTTTGCAAATTCTTCTTTTTCTTCCATTCCCAAATATACTTTATTATTTGACAATTTTTCTATATAAGAATCTACTTCTTTTTCTGTCGTCAGTCTTGGTATTACTTGTTCGTAATATTTGTTTAACATGAATTCTTGAGTTTCAATATATATGTTATATATCTTTTTCTCAAGTTCTATTTTTGTTTGTTCATTACTTTCTGTCGATAATTTATTTCTCATTTCTAATATTTTATCAAAGTTTTTTATAATTTGATTTGTTTTTTCTTCAAATGTATTATAAAATATATCTTCAAAATTTTCGTTTACATTAATAGCGGCTTGTACAATGACATTTTCACCTATATAATATATAATTTGTTCCATTAGATTTGTTAATAAAGGAAAATAATTTGGACTAATCGTTTGTAATTTTATGCCATAAATGTTAACCTTGGCTTTCTCGTTTTCCATGATTTTAGAAGCCATGTATTGCACAATTGCTTCATTTATTCCAAGACCATTTATTGCAAAATCTCCAAAATTGCATAATCCTACTTTTTTTATTTTTCCATTATTTTTTCTTACAACTTGTAAACAATGTATCACTTCATGGTAGAATTGCTCATCTAATTCTAATATATTCATGCTTTCATCAATATATATACTATTATCTTCATATATATAATTTACTTTAGCTATATTTGAAGGAATTTTAGCATAATACATTTTACAATTTAACATTTTAGCTAGTATTTCATTATATTGCATTTGTAACGTTAAAAATGTAGTTGTTATTTTATTTGCAACAGAATGTGCAATATAATTAACCATTTCTGGCTTTAATTCTTCTAATTTTACAATTCCTAACTTCGTTAGTTCCTTTTGTATTTTCACATCTTCCTCCATTTAATATATTATTTTTTTATAGTATATTATACTTTATTTTTATAATCAAGCTTTTTATCATTTTTTAACTATCAAAACTAGTATTTATTACAATTTCTGTATTTGTAATAATAACATTAACACTCTTATTTTCTGAATCTAATTTATCTTTTTTACTTTCAAAATCATCTTGTACATTTTCGCTTAAATTATTAACAATTTTTTCTCTTTCTAATAAAGCATCATCTTTATATTCTTCAACACTTTCTATTTTCTTTTCAAGTATGTTTATATTTATTTTTAATAATTTAGAATTATTAATTTCATAATAAAGATCAATAGTTCCATTATCTAAACTTTTTAATTTATAATGTATTCTAGTTGCATACACCTCATCTTGAGATATATTTCCTAATTTTGAAAAAATCTCATTGTTTAGTTCTTCTGGATTTAATAAGTTACTGTTTAATGTGCTATTTTGTTGTAATTTACTGATTATTTCTTGAGGTAAACTTTCTGGTTCGTTATTATGTTCTTTATGATTGCCAAACCAATTTTTATTGATTCCTATACACACAATTGCTATTATTACTATTATTATAAAAAGTATAGTATATCCCAGTTTTCCTTTTTTTTTATTTTTACTTCTTTTTGCCAATTTTTTCCTCCTTGTGTAAAAGAAAAGGTAGAAACAAGTTCTACCTTTCTTTTTTACTTTTTATAGTATATTTAATAGTAGATTGTTTCTAAGAAACATAATTACTATAAATTCGTTAGCTTATTCTACTACATTAGCATTTGTTGTAGATTCTGTTTCTACAGTACTTTCTGTATTTGTTGTAGATTCTGTTTTTACAGTATTTTCTGTATTTGTTGTAGATTCTGTTTCAGCTTCTTGTTCAGTTTCTACTTCTTTGTCAGCATCTACTGAAAACTTAATAGTTGCTTCATTTCCTATTTCATCTTCAATATCTACTGAATAATTTCCACTTTCTGAATAAGTTTTAGTAAGTGTTGTATCATCTACTTTAGTCCATCCTTCAACTTTTTCTACTGGTTTATTTGTTTTTAGTGTTACTGTATTGTTTGAAGTTGTTACTGTTCCTTCTAAAGAAGTCGTTGCTGTTTCAGTTGTTGTTTCTTCTGTTGTATTTTCTTCAGAATCTGTTACATCTACTGTAAATGTTTTTTCTACTACATTTCCTGCAAGATCTGTTGCTCTTACTGTAAATGTTCCTTCTCCTAGCCATCCTATTCCGAAACTACTATAACACATGTTATCATATGCTGGGTCTGGTCCGCCTGACTCAGAATCTGCTATTAATACTTTCCCATCTTTGTCTAATATGTCTACTGTAAATGGATTTGTATCTGATACATTTATTGGTGCATTTAATACTTCTACATATCCATCGTCATTTAATTTTGTTACTTCTATTTCTGGTGCTGTTTTATCATAAACAACTCTTGGATAAGCTTCATAGTTTATTTCTTTATTGGTTAAAGTTGTTCCAATATTTCCTGCTGCATCTGCATATC